>PDQD01000029.1 GCA_002747695.1 Flavobacteriia bacterium | reverse complement strand
AATATTACCACGGGAACAGAACTTATCCGTCGTAAGGCACAAGGTAAAGCCTATGCGCTGACGGTGCCCTTGATTACCAAAGCTGACGGAACAAAGTTTGGTAAAACCGAAGGCGGTAATGTGTGGTTGGATGCTGAACGTACATCGCCGTATAAATTTTACCAGTATTGGCTCAACACCAGTGATGAAGATGCGGAAAGCTATATTAAAATATTTACATTTTTAACGCAGGATGTTATCGAAAAGCTGATTGCCGAACACCGTGAGCAACCGCATTTACGTCTGTTGCAGAAAACGATTGGAGAGGAAGTTACGCGTATGGTTCATGGTCAGGAGGCACTGGATAATGCTGTAAAAGCTTCGGGTATTTTATTTGGTAAAAATGTGACTGATGAACTCAAATCATTGGACGCCAAAACATTCCTCGAAGTATTTGACGGTGTCCCACAAGCTGACATCAATGCTGCTGACCTCAATGATGGTCTGGATATCGTGGATGCCTTTAATGAAAAATCAGGTTTTTTGAAATCTAATGGCGAAGTAAGACGGGCATTAAAAGAAAACTCTGTAGCGGTCAATAAAACCAAGGTAAAAGAAGGATATCAATTGACTACAAATGATCTTATTGCCGGTAAATATATCTTATTACAACGCGGTAGAAAAAACTACTTTATTCTGAATATCGTTTGATTATCATAACATTTAAATATTTTCCAAAAGGTTATATAGCCATGGCTGTATGGCCTTTTCTTTTGGTTAAAGACCGAAAATATTTAGTGACCTCTACACTTAATCATGAAAAAATCCATTTCAGACAACAAATAGAATTATTGTGGGTTCTTTTTTTTGTTTGGTATGTTCTGGAATTCCTCGTGCGGCTTGTACAATACAGAAACTGGCGTAAAGCTTATTACAATATCAGTTTTGAACGTGAAGCCTACCGGCATGAAACCGACACGAACTACCTTAAATCCAGACCTTTTTGGAATTTTATTAAATATATAAACCGGTCATCAAACTAACTTACGGGACACTTACTATATTCATTATTTTTTCTATTTTTGGAGTTTGTATTGTTACAGTGAATCAATAACTTATTTCTAAGTTGTAAACCCATAGCTGATGATTACACATATTCATGGAAAACTCATTGAAAAAACACCAACACACTGTGTTTTGGAAACTAACGGTTTGGGTTATTTCATACACATATCACTTAATACATACACAGAGCTGTCTGATGACAAATCCGTGATGCTTTACACGCATTTTTACGTGCGTGAAGACACACAGGCATTGTATGGTTTTTCCACCAAAAAAGAGCGGGAAGTTTTCAGACAATTGATTTCTGTTTCGGGAATTGGGGTAAGTACGGCAATGGTAATGTTGTCTTCTATGACCCCGGATGAAATCCAACGGGCTATTGCTTCTGCCAATGTCGCCCTGATAAAAAAGATAAAAGGCATAGGTGCTAAAACCGCTCAGCGTGTGATTGTTGATCTGCAGGATAAAATCTTAAAAACCGTAGATGTTGATGCAATTTCACCTGATTTAGACAATAGTATCCGTGAAGAATCGTTATCTGCCTTAGACGTCTTAGGTTTCTCAAGGAAGCAAACTGAGCGCGTCATTGATAACATACTAAAAGAACAACCAGATTTAGATGTTGAACGCCTGATAAAACAAGCACTGAAAAGATTATAACATCATATAACGCACAACGCACTATCTTATTGAGATATGAAGCTATACATACAAAAACTCGTTTCGCTTAGATTTACTACCGTTATATTACTAATATTTATGTCATTCCTGACAACGGGGGTTATGGCACAAGTGGACCAAGACTCTATTCCACCGTTGCCCTATCCGTTTGAGAATGGGCAGGATGGTAGCTTATACCTGTCAGACTATGATAACTATGAAGTAGTCTATGATGCTGTAAATGATCGCTATCTTGTAGTCTCCAAGATTGGCGATTTTCAGGTGAGTTATCCTATTGTCATGACACAGGAAGAATATGCGAAATACCGTATGCAAAAGGAAATGCATGACTACTACAAAGGGAAAGTCAATGCCTTAAAAGGACAAAGAAACAACCGGGGTGAAGAACAGAAAGATCTGCTGCCCAAGTACTATGTCAAATCTAACCTCTTTGAATCAATTTTTGGAGGTAATGCCATCGAATTGGATATGCAGGGTAATATAGAGGTTCGCATGGGGTTACTCTATCAGAAAGTGGATAATCCTCAGCTCAATGAAACCAACAGAGCTACGACGATTTTTGATTTTGATCAGAATATAGGCGCCAGTATTACTGCCAAAGTAGGTGAACGTCTGAAAGTAGCGGCCAATTATGATACCCAATCAACGTTTGATTTTCAGAATATTGTAAAATTAGAATTTGATCCTAATGCTAAATTTGATGATGATGGAATCATCAAGAAAGTGGAAATAGGTAATGTTAGTATGCCTATGCGTAATTCTTTAATCAAAGGGGCTCAAAACCTCTTTGGGTTTAGAACAGAATTGCAGTTTGGACGTACTACAATATCAACGGCGCTTGCCAAACAACAGTCGCAATCCAAAAGTGTTATTGCACAGGGAGGAGCAATCATAGAAGAGTTTGAACTCAAAGCCAGTGACTATGAGGCTAATAAACATTTCTTTCTCTCCCAGTATTTTAAAGACAATTTTGACGAATCATTGGCAAATTTACCCTTGGTCAGTTCTAATGTACAGATTACGAACATAGAAGTATGGGTTACCAATACTAAAAATGAAACCGAGAATGTACGCAATATTGTAGCGCTGGCAGATCTCGGTGAATCGATTCAATCCAATCTGGGTAATCCCAATATTGGTGGTCTAACCCCATTACCTAATTTTATTCCTTATAATGATGCCAATGCCATTAGTGATATTATGGTTGCGGGAGGTCCGGTTAGGAATATTTCCACCGTACCTAATGCATTTACAAGTTTCGGTACGATGTCTCAGGGACGCGACTACTCGGTATTGGAAAATGCCAGACCTTTGATGGAGAATGTAGATTTTTTCATCAACAGACAGTTAGGTTATATCTCCTTGACACGAAGTCTCAATGACAGTGAAGTGCTGGCTGTAGCCTATGAATACACAGTTAATGGTAGTTCTACGGTTTATAAAGTAGGGGAATTATCATCAGATGGTATTATAGCGCCTGACAACCTTGTCGTGAAACTGTTGAGAAGTGAGCTCGTCATTACAGATATTCCTATGTGGGATTTGATGATGAAAAACATTTATAACCTCAATGCTTTCCAGTTGCAACAAGAAGGCTTCCGTCTGGAATTACTCTATGCCAATGATGATACAGGTGTGCCGCTGAATACATTGCAAAATGCGGAAACACCGGGTGTTGCAGAGGAAACCTTACTCAACTTGTTCTATATAGACCGGTTAGATTACAATCAGAACCTGTTGGAAGGCGGTGACGGTTATTTTGATTTTGTATCGGGCGTTACGGTTTTTCCGGACAAGGGAATGATTATGTTTCCCAAGGTTGAACCTTTTGGTGAATATATAGACAATATTCTCACAGCTCCTAATGATGATATTTACATTTTTAACGAGCTTTATGAATATACCCAAACAGAAGTAAAAAATACCTACCAAAACAAAGATAAATACGAAATCAAAGGTTACTTTAAAAGTGACGGTTCTCAGGGGATCGCGCTTGGCGCTTTCAATATCCCACCGGGCTCTGTGACTGTATCCAGTGGCGGACGGGTATTGGTAGAAGGTGTGGATTATGTGGTCAACTATCAAATAGGACGGGTAAAAATAATCAACCCTTCTTTGGAATCTTCCAATGCACCTATAGAAGTGTCACTGGAACAAAACGCTATATTTAGTCAGCAGAGACGTAGTTTCTTTGGGATTGATGTAGAACATAAATTTTCGGATCATTTAGTCGCAGGGGTGTCTTATTTAAGATTGTCGGAACAGCCGTTTACCAACAAAGTGTATTACGGTCAGGAACCTATACAAAACAATATTTTTGGATTTAATGCAGGGTACAATAACTCGGCACCTTTCCTGACAAAGCTGGCGAATAGCATCACCTTTGGTCAAACTGATGCAGAATCCAATTTTTCTGTCAAAGGAGATGTGGCATACCTCTTACCCGGTACGCCAAAAGCTATTGATATTAATGGTAGTGCTGCCTCTTATATCGATGACTTCGAAGGTTCGCAAATGCCTATCGACTTAAAAAACCAACAACAATGGTATCTTGCCAGTACGCCGCAACTACAACCGGAATACGATCTGGGCGGTGATGCGGTCAACTCATTGGATTATGGTAAAAAACGGGCTTTATTGGCATGGTATAATATAGATAATGATATGCATGGCGGTAGAAATCAGCCGTCCAATATTGACAATGATGAAGTATCCCGGGCAGAAGTAAGACGGGTATCTGTAGGTGAATTATTCCCTAATGATGAGTTGGATCTTACCGAATCGACTATTTTAAGAACGCTGGATTTAGCTTTTTATCCAAGTCAAAGAGGAACATATAACTTTGAAACGAACAACCTCAATGATGATGGGACATTTACAGACCCTGAAAACCGTTGGGGTGGGGTTACCAGACCCATGACCATCACAGATTTTGATAATTCTAATATTGAATACATCCAATTCTGGCTTATGGATCCTTATGAAAACTATTCCATCAAGCCTGAAGAGGGACTTCCGGCAAACACAGATCCGCTCAACGAAAACAATCAGGGGTATTTGTTCCTCAACCTGGGTAATGTGTCAGAGGATGTCTTGAAAGACAACCGTAAAATGTACGAAAACGGTTTGCCCGAAGATGGTGGAACGGCTCAGACAGCACCCAGTATATGGGGTAAAGTGCCTACTGATCAATCGTTGTTGTACGCCTTTGATGACAATGATGACCACCGCTTGAATCAGGATATAGGATTTGACGGGCTCAACGATGCACAAGAACAAGCACATTATGCCAATTTCCTCAACGCTTTGCCGGCTAATATCAGTGCACAGTTACAACAAGACCCTTCTTCAGATAACTTTATGTTCTACAAGAGCACCGAGTATGATAATATGAACGCCGGTATCCTTACCCGTTACAAACGTTATAATTTAACTCAGGGGAATACGCCAACGGCTAATATGTCTCCTGAAAATTATATCACTTCCGGTACTCAGTATCCAGATGCTGAAGACATCAACAAGGATCAGACCATGAGTACGGCAGAGAGTTATTTCCAGTATAAAATATCACTCAAAAGATCTGATTTAGTCGTTGGACAGAATTATATCGTGGACAAACGTACAACTACGCAAACCATGCCCAATGGCTCTACGCAAGAAACCATATGGTACCAGTTTAAAGTACCGGTAACCGAAGGTGAAGCCATAGGTGGTATTTCAAATTTCCACTCCATTCGCTTTATGCGTATGTTTATGACCAGATTTAGAATGCCTGTTGTTTTGAGGTTTGCAAAAATGGAAATGGTACGCGGGGCATGGAGACGCTACAAATATGAATTGGCAGATGGTACAGTACCATTGACGGATTTGAACAACTTTGAATCCGGGGTGGTCAATATTGAAGAGAATGACGGTCGCCAACCTATCCCATACGTATTGCCTCCGGGTATAGAACGTGAACGTTTGCAAGGAACAACGACTGTACAGTTACAAAATGAACAATCGCTCTCACTAAAAGTAAGGGACATGATGCCTGAAACAGGCAGGTCATTGTTTAAAAATGTGAGTTTTGACATGCGGATGTTCAAAAAATTACAGATGTTTATTCATGCTGAAAGTAAGATAGGAGAAACAGAGGTACAGGATAATGAACTGGTAGCTGTGATCAGAATAGGTAGTGATTTGAGTGAAAACTATTACCAGATAGAACAACCCTTAACCATCACACCACCTAATACATCAGACAGAAGACAAGTTTGGCCGTTAGCCAATGAATTGAATGTAGATCTTGAAACGCTGAAAAAATTAAAACTGGAACGCTTTGAAGCCGGTCAACCTGCCAATGTGCTCTATCCGCTACCGGTCACTGGTGAAGACGTTGCTTACAGGTTAAGAGTCAAGGGTAATCCCAACCTCGGTAAAATAAGTACGATTATGCTTGGGGTGATCAATAAAGCTACCGGTAATCGCAGTGCAGAATTGTGGTTCAATGAACTTAGGGTATCAGAATTTGACAATGATGGCGGATGGGCAGCCGTTGTTAGTGCAGATGCCAACCTTGCCGACTTTATGGATTTAGCTGTCACCGGACGTATGTCAACTATTGGTTACGGTAATGTTGACCAATCTGTCAATGAACGCAGCCAGGAGGATACCAAACAGTATGATGCGGTAGCCTCTATAAATGCAGGAAAACTATTACCGGAGAAAGCTCATATGCAAATACCGGTCAATGTGAGTATAAGTGAAGAAATCCACGATCCTAAATACGATGCGCAGTATCAGGATATTCTCTTGTCTGAAACCAACGAACAAAATAGTCCTTACAGGGATGCTTCCAGGGATTACACGAGAAGAACGAGTGTCAGTGTGATCAATCTGAAGAAGACGAGGAATCCGAATTCTAAAAAGAAAGAACGCTTCTATGATATAGAAAACTTTGCGGCGTCTTATGCTTATAATCAGATCAACCATCATAATTATAATACCGCAAAATATTTAGACCAGAATGTACAAGCCTCATTGGGTTATAACTACAGTTTTAAACCCTGGGAATGGGCGCCGTTTAAAGAATCGAAGAAACTCAAGAACAAATATTTCAGAATCATTAAGGACTTCAACTTTAGTCCGATCCCCACAAACTTGAGTGTCAATTCCAATATCAACAGGACTTTCAATGCTCAACAAGCACGTACTTTGGTAGAAGGATTACCGGAACTACCGGAATTGAAACAGCGTAACTTTATGTTTGACTGGGATTATACTATTGGATTTAAACCAACGAAATCCATCAAGTTAAGCCTTAGAGCGCTCAATAATTACGTGTATGATGATTATACAGCTAATGATGATACCGGACTTTATACCAGATTCTTTGATCCGGGAAGTCCATTACACTATCATCAGACCTTAGAAGCCACTTATCAATTACCTATTAATAAAATTCCATTATTCAGTTTTGTGCGTTCTAATTATTCCTATACCGCAGACTTTGATTGGCAGGGTGCCTCAAAAACTTATGCGGACAAGTTGGGTAATGTCATTCAAAATGCCAACACACATAACCTTTCTGTGGATTTGGATATGAATAAGTTCTACAAAACCATAGGCTTGACCAAATTGGTTAAAACCAAAGGCAAAAAGAAAGTCAAAGGTCTGAAAAAAGGAGGCAAAGGAGATAAAGCCGAAGAAGAAGAGAGTGACAATGGCGGTAAAGGCATGGCAGATATAGGTATGGCCAAAGGTCGTGACTCCGGTAAAAAAGGAGATATTTCTGCCAGAAAAGGAGGAAAATCTCAGAGATCTACAAAAAGCGGTAATACAGTGGGTAAATTCTTTTATGACCTGTTGACTGCTGTCAAATCGGTTAAAATGAGTTACTCAGAAAACAATGGTATGTTATTACCGGGTTATGTGCCTCAAATAGGCTTTTTGGGAAGAGACTACTACTCGGGAGGTTTTGCGCCCAGTTTTGGTTTTGTCTTTGGTAGTCAGGCTGATATCAGAAACAGAGCGTTGGAAAACGGATGGCTATTGGTAAGGAATGCCGGAGCCAACGAAGAGTATTACAGTAAGATTTTCCAAAAAACGCATTATGACAAGCTCAACTTCAGTGCGAGTGTAACGCCATTTAAAAACTTTGATATTGACGTCAGGGCAGATAAGATTTATACTAAAAACTTATCTGAACAAATGGATGTTGTGATAGGAAGTGTGGGTGAGACACCTCATTTTGCCTCATCTGTACCTACAGAGCAAGGTAACTTCAGTATGAGTTATATCATGTTAGGCTCAACCTTTAAAGATGCAGATGCTGTCTTTAATGAGTTTAAAGCCAACAGACAGATTATTGCCGAGCGTTTGGCTCAGGAAAACGGTCTGCCTGTTAGTGGTTATGGCACCACAAGTCAGCAAGTGATTTTACCCGCGTTTATGGCGGCTTACTCCGGTCAAAGTGCAGATAAGGTCAAACTATCAGCCTTCAGAAATATACCATTACCAAACTGGCAGGTTACGTACAAAGGATTTATGAAGAGTAAATGGTTTAGAAAAACATTCAGCAACTTTACCATTACACATGGTTACCGTTCATCATACAGTATTCTCAATTTCTCTAATAATTTACAGTACGATGCAGCTAATCCCGAGATGCCGGATGTTTCCGGAAACTATTTCAGTCCGGAACTCTATACCAATGTAGGTCTTATAGAAGAGTTTGCGCCATTGGTAGGGGTTAACATTAAGCTTAAAAACTCTTTCTCTGTATCTGCAACGGTAAATAAAGACCGTTTTATGACCTTAAACTTCAATAATAATACTATGACACAGGACTTTGGAACAGAATACGTCTTGGGCTTGGGTTATAGGGTAAAAGACGTTCCTTTTAACATGAAATTACAAGGAAAAAAGATGCGGTTTAAAGGTGATTTAAATTTAAAATTAGATGTATCTTTGCGAAACGATTTGATGATGGTCAGATACTTTGGAGAAGATGAAACGTTTGAGAATAATCAAATAACCGGAGGTCAAAAAATGTTCAATTTGAGATTTATAGCGGATTATAATTTGACCAAAAACTTACAAACAGGCTTTTATTATATCCAGGATGCCTCCAGATATGCGATTTCTACGACGTTCCCCCGACAGTCCATCAGTGCCGGACTATCATTTAAATACACTTTAAGTAATTAAAATTATAATACCTTAAAAATAAAAAGATGACTATACCTGAAAACTTAAAATACACAAAAGACCACGAGTGGATTTCTGTAGACGGAAACATTGGCACCATAGGTGTGACCGAATACGCGGCTAAAGAATTAGGCGATATTGTTTATGTTGATGTACCATCCTTAGACGAAACGTTAGACAAAGATGAAGTTTTCGGTACCATAGAAGCCGTTAAAACCGTATCTGATTTGTTTATTCCTGTTTCGGGAACTGTTATTGAGTTTAACGAAGCTCTTGAAGATGCTCCTGAAAGTATCAACACTTCACCTTATGAACAAGGTTGGATTATAAAAATCGAACTTTCTGATGCTTCAGAACTTGAAAGCCTTTTAGATGCTCAAGCCTATACTGAATTACTGGCGGAATAGTGCGCTGTTCTGGGCTATATTACTGACACTAATTATCATGGCGGGGAGTTTAATGAACTCCTCGCATATAGCAGATGTAGGTATAAAAGTTTCAGATAAATTTTTACACGCATCAGCATATGTGGTGCTCATGATTTCATGGCTCATGTATACGACGTATGCGCCCAGAAAAGTTAAAGACGGGTTGCTTTTTATCATTCTTGCCGTATTTGGCATTATTATTGAGCTACTTCAGGGAAGCTTAACCCAAAGTCGTACGGGAGACTTTTTAGATGTAATAGCCAATATAACAGGATTGATTATTGGTTTGTTAATTTTCAAATACTTGATTAAAGGCTTTTTACATTAAAACTCGCCGATTGTTGGTGTTTGTTTAACATTTTTTTATAAATTAGCACTCGTTTTTAATCTAAACCACAATTAAGATGGAAGCAAAGAAAAACCCGAAGTCGAATCTTGACAATTTCAGCAAATTATTTTTACTATTAGGCTTAACACTTGCGCTTTTAGTAGCCTATGGCGCTATTCAGATGAAGTCCTACGACAATGGTAATGAAGAATATTTGGCTGAAACCAACAAAAGAGTAATTCAGGAAGAAGAGATTCCTGAGACTGAACACAAAGTAGAAGAGATAAAACCAAAAAATACTCCTCCGCCACCACCACCTGTCTTAGAAGAAATAAAAGTGGTTGATGATGATAAGAACATTGTGGAGACTGTAGTTGAATCAACTGAGGTAACCCAGGAAGAAAAGGTTGTTATTCAGGAAATAGAGGAGGTTGAAATAGAGGAGGAAGTGATAGAAGACGTACCTTTCAGTGTTATTGAAGATGTACCTGTCTATCCCGGTTGTAAAGGCAGTAAAGAACAACTGAAAAAATGTTTCAGTGAGAAAGTTCAAAAGCTAATTAATAAAAAATTTAATGCTGATTTGGCTAATGAGTTGGGCTTGGATCCCGGAAAAAAACGTATCAGCGTAATGTTTAAAATTGATCAAAAAGGTAATATTACTAACGTAAGAGCCAGAGCACCCCACAAACGTTTGGAAGCAGAAGCTATACGTGTGGTAAAACTATTACCACAAATGACTCCGGGTAAACAAAGGGGACGTCCCGTACCGGTAAAATATGCCTTGCCTATTACGTTTATTGTGCAGGATTAAGACCATATTGTTTTAAGATATAGAAATTCAAAACCGTCGCTTACCGTAGTGACGGTTTTTGTTTGATAATACCCCTTGTAAGGTTTCTTAAAGGTTAAGCCCCTATAATTGTGTTTGTCAAACACAATTTAACCCAATGCTGACAAACAATATAGCCGTAAGTGTAGAAATACCCGGCAAAAATTGAATAAGATAAAGATAAACCGTTACTTTGCAACTTTGATAATAATAGTCAATAAATATATATAACTAATGAACAATCTATTAATTTTAGGTACAGTTGCTTTTGATGCTATAGAAACCCCTTTTGGAAAAGTCGATAAGATTATTGGCGGTGCGGCATCGTATATCGCCTTGGCAGCTTCACAGTTTGATGTCAACTCAGGTATTATTTCTGTAGTCGGGGGTGATTTCCCACAAGCTTTCCTTAAACAACTCAATGATAAACGTGTGGACACCTCAGGTATTGAAATCAAATCTGATGAGGAAACCTTTTTCTGGTCAGGACGTTACCACAATGATCTCAATGTAAGGGATACACTGGTGACTGATCTCAATGTGTTGTCCGATTTTGAACCTAAAATACCCGAACATCTGCAAGAACCTGATTTTTTAATGTTGGGTAATCTGCATCCTGAGGTACAGATGGCGGTCATCGATCAAATTCCAAAACGCCCGAAATTTGTTGTTTTGGACACCATGAATTATTGGATGGAAAACACCTGGGATGAGCTTTTGGCTGTACTCAAGAAGGTAGATGTCATCACCATCAATGATGAAGAAGCCCGCCAGTTAAGTGGTGAATACTCATTAGTCAAAGCCGCTAAAAAGATTGAAAGTATGGGGCCTAAATATGTGGTCATTAAAAAAGGAGAACACGGGGCACTGTTGTTCAATGAAGATAAAATATTCTTTGCTCCGGCACTACCGTTAGAAGAGGTTTTTGACCCCACTGGAGCAGGAGATACATTTGCCGGTGGTTTTATAGGTCATATTGCAGGTACTCAGGATATTTCCTTCAATAATATGAAACGGGCTATTATAGCCGGATCAAATCTGGCTTCTTTCTGTGTAGAACGATTTGGTACAGAGCGTATGCAAGAACTGACTAAAAAAGAGATCAATAACAGGTTGCAATTGTTTAAGGAATTGACCCATTTTGAAATAGATCTGGATTAACCGAATTCAAACTCATAAATCACAACATATGAAGTTAGCAGTCGTAGGTGCCACAGGATTGGTAGGCAGCGTCATGTTACAGGTGCTTAAAGAACATCAGTTTCCTTATGACGAGTTATTATTGGTAGCCTCAGAGCGTTCTGTAGGTAAGATAATCTCATACAATGGTCGAGATCATAAGGTGATTGGTATGGCAGAAGCTGTAGAAGCCCGTCCTGATGTGGCTATTTTTTCCGCCGGAGGTCAGACTTCACTGGAATGGGCACCCCGATTTGCTGAGGCGGGTACGACGGTCATTGACAACTCGTCTGCCTGGCGTATGGATAAGGATAAAAAACTGATTGTTCCTGAAATCAATGCGCATCTGTTGACCAAAACAGATAAAATCATCGCCAACCCTAATTGTTCCACAATCCAATTGGTCATGGTTCTCGCGCCATTGCATCAAAAATATAAGATCAATCGGCTTGTGGTTTCTACCTATCAGTCTATTACAGGGACAGGTCTTAAAGCTGTAAGGCAATTGAGTCATGAAATGCAGGGCATGGATGGCGAAAAAGCCTACCCGCATCCTATTCACAAAAATGCTTTGCCGCATTGTGATGTATTTGAAGCCAACGGCTATACCAAGGAAGAAATGAAGCTGGTACGTGAAACCAATAAAATACTACAGGATGACAGTATCAGATTGACGGCAACTGCCGTACGTATTCCTGTGGTAGGCGGGCATAGTGAAAGTGTGAATATAGCTTTTGAGCATGATTTTGAAGTCGGAGACATCAGACGTGTGCTCAGTCAAACGCCCGGTGTTGTAGTTGTAGATAATCCGGCTCGAAACGAATACCCCATGCCGGTAACAGCGCATGATAAAGACGAGGTTTTTGTAGGACGCATCCGAAGGGATGAGTCGCAGGAACGCACATTAAATCTTTGGATTGTAGCTGATAACCTGCGCAAAGGTGCGGCAACGAATGCTGTACAAATAGCTGAATATTTACTGGAACATCAGCTGGTGGGCTCCAACTAAATCCCGGGTTGACCTTAGGTTATTACAGCTCAGTATAGACTTCCGTCAACCTCATGGAAGTCCTGAACATACTTTGGCTGAAAAGTTATTAGTCCGGGCTTGTATTTTACTGTAATTTTACCCCTGAAAACAAGGTTTAAACGCTGTAGTTTTATTACTTTTGTTCCCCAGTTATTAGAGACCGTTTGAAATGTGTTAAAACACTGTGTTGTCAATGATTGTAAGCATTTTAACGGACTTTGCTGGCAGTTTTAAAAGTTTAATTTATAACAGCTTAAAATACAGATAAGCATATGAAATCAACTTCCTATCAATTTTCTCCAAATGCATTGGAAAAATATTTAGAAAAACCGGCTGCTCAATTTAATTTGCAGGATATCGTATCATTTGTAGAGGCTCATAATATTGAAATGATCAATCTGCGTTATGTCGCCGGTGATGGTCGGTTAAAGACTTTAAACTTTAATATCAACAGTCGTGCCCACTTAGAGGAAATTCTCATGTATGGTGAGCGTGTGGACGGTTCCAGTTTGTTTTCACATATTGAGGCAGGTTCCAGTGATATGTATGTGGTACCGCGCTATAAAACGGCTTTTCTCAATCCTTTTGCAGATATTCCTACCCTGGATATTTTATGTTCTTTCTTTGATGGTAAAGGTGAACCTATGAAGAGTTCTCCGGAAGTCATTCTTCATAAAGCCCATCAGGTGTTTACAGAACGTACCGGCTATACGTTTGAAGCCATGGGTGAGTTAGAGTATTATATCATTACGGAGAAAGAAGACCATTATACCACCAAAGACCAACGTGGCTACCACGAATCATTCCCATTCAATAAATCTGAGAGTTTCAGAATGGAAGCCATGAATATTATGGCCAAAATAGGTTGTGAAATCAAATACGGTCACTCAGAAGTGGGTAACTTCTCAGACACACAATACAACTATGAACAAAATGAAATAGAGTTTTTACCTGTGCCGGTAGAAGACGCTGCAGACCAGTTAGCATTAGCTAAATGGGTATTGCGTTCATTGGCCTATGCTTATGATTACGAATTGACATTTGCTCCAAAAATAACCCTTGGTAAAGCGGGTAGCGGTATGCACATCCACATGAGATTGATGAAAGACGGACAGAATGCAATGATAGACAAAGGTCAACTAAGTGATGTGGCGAAACGTATGATTGCAGGATTGATGGATCTGGCCCCATCATTGACCGCTTTTGGAAACACCAACCCTACGTCGTATTTCCGTTTGGTACCGCATCAGGAAGCACCTACATCCATTTGTTGGGGTGATCGTAACCGTTCGGTATTGGTACGTGTACCACTGGGCTGGACAGGTGATTACAAAATGGCGCAAAAAGCCAATCCGAATGTAGAAATAAGTCAAGATCCCAATAATGTTTCAAGACAAACCGTAGAGTTCAGATGTTCAGACGGTTCTGCAGATGTCTATCTGTTACTCGCCGGTCTTACCGTAGCGGCAAGACATGGTCTGGAAATGTCAAATGCACTGGAACTAGCTGAACAAAAATATGTAGGCGTCAATATATTTGAAAAACAACATGCCGATGTACTCAATCGTCTCGATAGTCTGCCGGTTTCCTGCCATCATTCAGCTAAAAAGTTAGACGAACAACGTGAGATTTATACCAAATACAACGTGTTTGACGATTCACTGATAGATGATACCGTCAAAACACTCAAAGACTATAATGATAAAAACCTACGTGAAGAAATGCGTAACCAACGTGAAGATATCAAACGTTTGGTTAGTGATTACTTCCATTGTGGTTAATCGTTTATATTTGATATAAAAACTGATTAGGGTCTGCTGAAAACATTAATATGGTTTCGGCAGACCCTAAATTATAAAAATCTGGATGATCTGGTCTTTTAGGACGCTTTTAGACAGTCATGATTTCTTTTTCTTTCACGTCAAAGTATTCATCTACTTTTTTAGAATACTTATCTATGATCTCTTGAATATCGATTTCTACATTTTTATGCAAATCTTCTGATAAGTCCAGTTTTTTGAGCTCATGAAGTGTTTCTCTACGGTCATTTCTCAGACTGACTTTAGCATTTTCTGCTTCCGCTTTGGCTTGTTTGACCAATTCCTTACGGCGTTCCTCGGTCAAAGCCGGTACGTTGATGATGATAAAATCCCCATTGTTGTTGGGATTGAAACCAAGATTGGCTGCGTGAATAGCTTTTTCAATATCGCCTAATAGATTTTTTTCCCAAGGCTGAATAGTCAGTGTGTGAGCATCCATTGTATTGACATTGGCCACTTGGCTAAGTGGTGTTTGCGAGCCGTAATACTCTACTGTTACGGAGCTCAGCATAGAAGGATTGGCTTTGCCGGCACGGATAGATCTGTACTCTTTTTCCAAATGATTGATGGCCTTTTCCAGTTCTTCTTTTAAACTATCTAATAAAAATTGTATGTCTTCGTTCATGAGATCGTAAATTAAATTTAACTATCAATGTTAGTGCCCTTAAAGCACAAGTCATCTGAGCAAAGATACTAATAAAAAAGTTTAGTTTTTACCGGTGAGGGTAGGAGTTTCAATATTTTTTAGCTTTCAAACGAGATATTCCCTTTAAAATCATTACTTTTGCCGTTTCAAAATCAGAACCATGAATATTAGTAAACAAGATATTGACGCTTTAAATGCTGTCGTAACCATTGTCGTAGAGAAAGACGATTATCGTGAAAAAGTAGATAAAATCCTGAAAGACTACCGTAAAAAGGCTAATGTCCCCGGTTTCAGACAAGGACATGTACCTATGGGATTGATTAAAAAACAATATGAAACACCGGTCATTATTGATGAGGTCAATAAGTTGTTACAGGATGAGTTAAACAAATTTTTACTGGAAGAAAAATTGGATATTCTCGGTAATCCTTTACCTAAAGAAAACGAGAATTTCACATGGGACAGTGATACTTTTGAATTTGAATTTGAATTAGGTTTAGCTCCGGTATTTGACATTAATTTTGATGACAAAACGCCTTTAGTGTATTTGGATGTGGATATCGATAAAGATTTTATCGATCAGGAAGTTGATAATATCAGAAAACAGTATGGAAAGATGATTGCTGAAGAAGAAGTCAGTGAGCACTCTACTGTGGTTGGGGATTTCAAATTTGAGTACAAAGGTGAAGCTCAGGAAAAGGGTGCCACATTTGACCTGTCTCAAATCAAGGGGAAAACCAATGCTAAAAAATTCATCGGAAAAAAAGCTGATGATACGATTAAGCTAAAAACTAAAAATTTATTTAAAGATGATCACGACCTGATGCACGCCTTAGGTTTGGATCACGATGATGCTCATAACTTTGAGGCTGATGTTGAGTTTACGTTGAAAGAAATTAACTTTAGAGAACCGGCAGAACTCAATCAGGAGTTTTATGACAAAATCTTTGGTGAGGGTAAAGTGAAGGAAGAAAAAGAGATGAAAGCCAAAATCAAAGAAGGGGCTGCATTGCAATTTCAAAACCAATCTGATCAGAAGTTTCTTAACGATGCCACTGATTACCTGATTGAAAAATATAATTTTGATTTACCGTCAGCTTTTTTACAACGCTGGCTCAAAGTAAGTGGTGAAAATCCCATGACCGACGAGGAGGCTAAAGCAGAATATGAACGTTCTGAAAAAGGTTTACGTTACCAACTTATAGAAGGTAAAATAGCCAAAGAACACAACCTTACCGTAAATATGGATGAATTACGTGAGCATACCAAAAACCTGCTAAAAGCACAATATGCACAGTATGGTCAGGCGGATTTGATGAAAGATGAGTTCCTCGATGGCGTGATTAATAACATCATGCAAAATCAGGATGAGGTAAGACGTTTGTCAGAGCAGGTGATGAGTAAAAAATTACTCGATCTTTACAAAGACAAGCTACAATACAAAACCAAGACATTACCTTACAAAGATTTTGTAGAGGAAACCTACAAATAGAGGCTGTGCTTAAGCGCTCTGTTTTTAGTTAATACCACAAAAAAATCCGAAAGTTCAAACTTTCGGATTTTTTTATTTGAGTTATATACGAAGAATTAGTCGCCGTGCAACCAAGCTTTCTTAGCTAATAATTGCTCTTCACTTTCTTCGTTATCTTCGTCAGGAACACAGGCGTCCACCGGACATACTGAAGCACATTGTGGTTCATCGTGGAAACCTTTACACTCTGTACACTTATCTGTTACGATAAAGTAAAATTCGTCGGATTTCGCTTCAAATTCTTCGTCAGCGTCAACTTCCCCACCGCTTGGTAAAGTCACTGTACCGCTTAACTCAGTACCATCTGCATAATTAAATTCTTGATCCGGTTCGTATATCGCAGTGTTAGGACATTCAGATATACAGGCATCGCATTGGATGCAGTCGTCAGTGATTTTAATTGCCATAATATATTTATTTTAATGAGATTATTATTCTGTTTTATAGGGCAAAGATATGTCGATATTAAAAAATCACCAAAAAACCACCTAAATTTATATAAATTCTAAATATTAGTTATAATAATTCTAAATAATATTGAAAGATTGTTAAAGAAGGATTGTTGGTTTTTTAATGTGTTTATAAAGTCACAAGGTATTTTTATTATGTCTGTTGACTTTGTATATTTGCGGATGTACTGATGTTTCAAGTAATTAAGCTATACAACAGAAAAAAGAAAAAATATGGGAGGAAAACCGGCAGTAACCTTAGGTAGTAATCATATATGTCCCATGTGTAGTGGGACAGTACCGCACGTAGGTGGTCCAGTAGCTCAGGGAGAAGCAAATGTTTTGTTCAATGGTAAACCTGTAGCTACTATGGGTAGCATGTGTACTTGTGTTGGTCCTCCGGATATGGTTGCACAAGGAAACCCCAGTGTCTTAATCAATGGTAAGCCTATTAGCACTGTTGGAGATATGACTGCTCATGGAGGTGTGATTGTCTCAGGAGAAGCAAATATCATCATTGGCAGTGCTACTCCGGAACCTCCAAGTGTTACACCACCTGTCCAAAAAATACCTTTCCCAAAAATTACGCTTACAAACAGAATTTTGGGAAATGCTAAGAAAGCTATTGCTAATCAAGAAGCTCTTCGTAAAGAAGCTGAAAGTACAGAAGGGGAACCAAAAGTCTATAACCTTCAATGGCGTAAGGAAGAAACCGTTATTCGAGACCGTAAAGTTCTAAAGGTAGTAACTTTAACTGCCGATGTGATAAATATCCCCGATGGAGAAACGGCTACTATTAAAGTCCTAAATATTTCAAATGATGACGATGAGGATACTCAGGTAGTAGAATTGACAGGAACCGTTAAGGACAAGAGAATAACTGTAGAATGGGAGTTGGAGGATGCAAGCGCTAATGATAATGAAAACAGTAACAGTTAAGTTATGGAAAGAAACCAAGCGCTTGAAGCTTATCAAAAAGAATCATATAATCAGGATATTGCCACTTACACCTTTACTGTAGAGGCATCAGGAGTAACTTCTGACGAACGCAAAGAATTACAAGCTCAAAAACCCGGTGTTAATTTACATTTTTTACGGTATGGTATTTTTAATTCCAGAAGTTATTACAAAACATCATTTATAGATGTACATGCACCTGAGGATGAGAGACCTTTTGAACCTTTTCCGGAAGAGGGTTATACGGATGTTGCCAATCCTAATGATCCTATAGAACTTGATGAAGTTTTTGTCACGGCAGAAAGGACCTTTCCAAAACCGTCCGGTAAGGCGAGTCATCTCAATGAAGCACATTATAGAATAACGGGGATTAATGAAGGTTATATCTATATTCACGAAGAAGGCAAGGATGATTTTTGGCTGGAATTTGCTGTAGATGTTCGTGGTTTTCTACATCCTATTTATTGGGAAGACAATTTGAATGAAGATGGTACTTACAAAGACGTCAGAGCAAACATAAGTAGCAAAACACTTGGTTCATTTATCATAAAAGAAGGTACTAAAATATGGGTTACCTTATCGCAAGCACAATTATCGCCCAAGCATTTGCAAAAGTATGCTAATCAGCCGGATGATTTTGACACATTGCAATCTTTGGTGTGTAATCCCATCGACAAATCATCTGATCTTAGCGAACGTAAAGAAGCGTGTTTCAGGTCTTTTAAGGAGTTTACAGCTTCATTTACCGTCTATGAAAGAGATAATGCAAAGCTGCTACAGTCAAAGTTAGATCATATTGCAGCATTAGAGTACCCGGAAAACAGGGATGAAGAAGATACTACGCTTGAAGATCTTTTTATTTTTTTAGAAGATCCCGTGCAATGTGCTAACGACTTATCTAATGCCATTGATAGTGAGATAGCTTGGTTAAAAGCTTTGACTGATACTTTAAAAACCGGAAAATCTGCCTATGACGTCTATGATAAAATCATGGGATTACCTATATATGGGGACGGTACTATAAAAGTACCTCCTGAAGAAGCAGAAGAAATAGGTTATATTTTTGCATTGGCATTGACTACCTATAAATTTATTTATGACAACGAGGAACTCAGAGATGACTTTAGCAGAAAACGGGGTAAATGGTATTTAAATCACGGGATAGACGATCAGAAACTGGATAAGATCTTAGGCATTACACTACGCAAAAATCAACGTGATTTGATCAATCGTCTGCGCAATGATTTGGGCAATTTTCTTAAAAGTGCGTATTATAATACAGTTTTAAAAGAGCTCAAAGAGGGTTCTTACCACATGCAACAGGATGCTAAAGTCTTTTTTTCAAGGCATTTGGGGACATTAGTGGTACACCCAACCATGGTTGATAGACATTTACTGCTCGCCAGTGAGTACAAACCTTATGACGATCAATGGATTGTACAAGTACGAAAAACTATTACTGGAGACAGTGATTTTAAAGAAATCAATGAACTCTTAAAATTGCGTATTCCTATAGATGAAGTAGAAGAAGAGGACAGCAACGTAAACCACAACGAAGTTAAATTTGCCTCTAAGTTTTTAAGCCATTTTAGTAAAATGACTAAAGCTTATGCAGGTGTCGGGGCATTGAGTGAAACCGAAATCAAACTGGCAGATACCAAGGTAAACTATTTAAGCAGTATTTCTAAAAAAGGTAAAGTAGGTCCTTTTTTTCGAATAGATCGTAAGGAATTATTAAAGAAAATTGGCTTTGAGAAATATAAAAAGTTCAGTAACAGTCATCACAATCATTTTACCAAAACCTATGCTTTTTTAAA
>PDQD01000043.1 GCA_002747695.1 Flavobacteriia bacterium | reverse complement strand
TATAAAACAGGATTAATAATATTTCCATATTTTTGTTGTTTATATTTATTTATTATGTCAGACGAAAAAAAATCGCTTAATTTTATTGAGCAAATCATCGAAGAGGATTTAGCTAATGGTTTAGATCCTAAAAAATTACGCTTCCGCTTTCCGCCGGAGCCAAATGGTTATTTACATATTGGACATGCCGCATCTATTTGCCTTAACTTTGGTTTGGGTAAGACGTACAATGCGCCGGTCAATTTGAGATTTGATGACACCAATCCTGCCAAAGAAGAACAGGAGTATGTAGATGCCATCAAAGAAGATATAAAATGGTTGGGATTCCAGTGGGACAAAGAACTGTATTCGTCTGATTATTTTGACCAGCTTTATGATTGGGCTATAGACATGATTAAAGAAGGTAAAGCCTATGTGGACGATCAAACCTCTGAAGAGATTGCGTCTCAAAAAGGTACGCCTACCGAACCGGGTACTAATAGTCCTTACCGTAACCGCTCTGTGGAAGAAAATTTGGATTTATTTCAACGTATGAAAGCCGGCGAATTTGCCGAAGGTGAAAAAGTACTCCGGGCTAAAATAGATATGGCTCATACCAATATGCATATGCGTGATCCTATCATGTACCGTATTTTGCACAAGAGCCATCACCGTACTGGTGATACCTGGAATATTTATCCCATGTATGATTGGACTCATGGTGAATCGGATTATTTAGAGCAAATTTCACACTCTATCTGTACCTTAGAGTTTAAGTCTCACCGTGATTTGTATGATTGGTATGTGGATGAAGTAAGGGATACGAACCTGTTACGTCCTAAACAGCGTGAATTTGCCCGCCGCAACCTAAATTATACGGTGATGAGTAAACGTAAACTCTTACAACTCGTGCAGGAAGGTCATGTTTCCGGTTGGGATGATCCGCGTATGCCTACCATTAGCGGTATGCGTCGTCGTGGCTATACACCGGAAGCCATCAGGAATTTTTCTGAAGCTGCCGGTATTGCTAAAAGAGAAAATATTACTGATATTGCTTTGTTGGAATTCCATGTGAAGGAACATCTCAATAAGGTTGCGCCCCGTGTAATGGCTGTATTGAATCCTGTGAAATTGGTGATTACCAATTATCCCGAAGGCAAAGAAGAGTGGCTTGAAGCTGAAAACAATCCTGAAGACGAAAGTGCCGGTTCCAGACAAGTGCCGTTTTCTCGTGAATTGTATATAGAACGTGAAGATTTTAAAGAATCGGCCAACCGTAAATTCTTCCGTCTGACTTTAGGCAAGGAAGTACGGCTTAAAAATGCGTATATCATCAAAGGAGAGGATGTCGTCAAAGATGCAGACGGGAATATTACTGAAATCCACGCTACTTATGATCCGGACAGTCGCAGCGGTAGTGGTACGGAAGCCAGTAAGCGCAAAGTCAAAGGTACGTTGCATTGGGTGTCTGTAAAGCATGCCATTCCGGCTGAAGTCCGTGTCTATGACCGTTTGTTTATGGATGAAGCACCGGATAGTCATAAGGATAAAAACTTTTTGGAATTTCTCAATCCTGATTCATTGACCATCAATACCAATGTCAAACTGGAGCCCGGTCTTGCCAATGCGCAACCCGGTGATCGTTTCCAGTTTCAAAGACTGGGGTATTTTGTCGTGGATAAGGATAGTAAACCCGGAAAATTGGTCTTTAACAGAACAGTGACCCTGAGAGATAACTGGGCAAAACAACAGAAAAAATAACATGACCGGAAATTCCGGCTTTTTTAAGGATGCTGTAAAAGCCCTTATGTCAAACCTAATTAATAGTTTATAATACAACCATGAAAAAAAACTTCAATTTTTTTACCGTAATTTTATTGTTAGCGGCTATAAGTGCTCATGCACACGTGCCTTTTTTAAAACCTAATTTATTCAGAATTGATTACGATAGATTAGTGATAGAATCATCATTTACGGAGTTTCCTTTTCAGGCAGATTTTGCTATGGATACCAATAGCTTTGCCATGATCAATCCGGAAGGGCAATACGTTTCATTAGAACCGGTTGCTCAGACCAAAGCGGCGGTTTACCTTGAACCGGAAATCAATCTTAGTGGGACCTATAGAATAACTACAGGTGTCAGAAAAGGACCTTTGTACAATGCCATAGAAACCCCTGAAGGGAAATTGTATTTTGCAGATGACATGAAGAAGTATAAAGGAGTAAAAACCAAATTGCAGTATTACAACAGTGCCGATACTTATGTCTATAAAGACGTGACCAATTATACCCCAAAACCGCTTAATGTAGGTGTTGAAATCATTCCGTTGTCGTCACCTAATGAAATGTCTGTGGGGAAATCCATCTCATTTCAGGTACTCAATGAGGGTAAAGCGGTGAAAAATGCCCGTGTCGTTGTGGTTTATGATGATGAACATTACCAATTCCATCGTGATGGCGATTTGTATGATGTCGAAAACATCAGAGAAAGTAATATTTATACAGATGATGAAGGCAACTTCACTTTTACACCGGACAAAGCCGGTTTATTAATGCTGTTTGTAACCATTCATAAAAAATTCTCACCGGAGTATTGGGAAAGTTACAATACTTCTATCACCCTGGAAGCCCAATTACCTTAAGTAAGCCGTAAGATATTTTTTAGGTTTGCTCAAATCTGAACGTATATCATAGCACATATCATATTGATAAAACCCACAGCATTTTTGCCTGTGGGTTTTATGGTTTTATACCAAAATAGGTCATCAGGTTTTTGTAGTCGTCTTGAGCGGACAGGCAGGTATCTGTTAAATACGCTTTGATTTTAGGGTATTCTGATAAGCCTCTGTAATAGAAAAATTTGAATTCATCTTCAATGATAAATGGGACGATGTTGTTGCGTAAACACTCTTTGAACATTATAAGTCTTCCAACTCTGCCATTCCCATCCTGAAAAGGATGTATGGCTTCAAATTTATAGTGGAAGTCCACAATATCTGAAAATTCTATGCTTTTCTTTTTGTTGTAATTCTTTAATAAGATATCAATGTCTTTTTTGACTTCATCCGGTTTTGATGTCTCAATGCCTCCCACTTCATTAGGTCTTAGTTTGTAGGCACCGACCTTAAACCATTCTTTTCTGGCGTCTGAAGTGTTGGATTTTAGAATTCTGTGAAATTCTTTGATATGCGTTTCTGACAAAGGTTCTTGTGCAATCTCTAACATATAATCAAAGCAATGAAAATGATTGACCGTCTCAATGATGTCATCGATATTTGCTGTTTCTTCTCCCTTATGAGTAAACAATGTATTGGTTTCATAAATATATCTTGTTTGTTCTTCAGATAATTTACTGCCCTCAATTCTGTTGGTGTTATACGTAAGTTGAATTTGAGTCTTATGATAGATTCCGCCTTTTAGATTGCTTGATTTTTCCTCCCGTAATACGTCTAAAAGTTTCATTTTTAGATTTTAATATGTTTACATCTACACAAAAATACATTTTTTTCTTTTGAACACGTGCTACCCACATCATGATAAGCACAGTTTAAGCAATGCCAATCTGAGTTTGTTTTTAACCGCTGGATTAATCATTCGAATAAAAATGATATGACGCCGGGTTAGAAATCAGGTTTTTGTAGTGAGACCTGATAAGATGAATAGAGCTAAAAAAACCTGCCAGACTTTTAAAACCTGGCAGGTTTGATAGAAACGGATTATTTGCTCATCTCCGTATAATATTTAAAGAATAACGGGATTGTTTCAATACCTTTTAAGTAATTAAACACCCCATAATGTTCGTTGGGTGAATGAATGGCATCACTATCAAGCCCAAAGCCCATGAGGATGGATTTGCTTTTGAGTTCATGCTCAAACAATGCTACGATAGGAATACTACCACCACTGCGTTGAGGAATAGCCGGTACCCCAAAGGTTTCAGTATAAGCTTTATTAGCCGCTTGATAACCAATATTGTCTATAGGCGTGACATAAGCATCACCGCCATGATGTGCCGTTACATTTACTCGGACAGCTTTAGGTGCAATAGCTTCAAAGTGTTTGGTAAATAATGCGGTGATTTCATCCGGATTTTGATCGGGAACAAGACGCATTGAGATTTTAGCGTAGGCTTTGGACGGAATGACCGTTTTGGCGCCTTCGCCGGTATAACCACCCCAGATACCATTGACGTCCAGTGTAGGACGGATAGAATCACGTTCTTTAGTGGTATAACCTTTTTCTCCATACACATCGTCAATGTCAATAGCGTTTTTGTAATCGTCTAAGCTAAAGGGCGCTTTGGCCATTTCAGCGCGTTCTTCATCTGATAATTCGATGACTTTGTCATAAAAACCGGGAATGGTGATGTGCTTGTTTTCATCGTGTAATGAAGCAATCATCTTGGTCAGAATATTGATGGGATTAGCTACCGCTCCACCATACAGACCGGAGTGTAAATCGCGGTTGGGTCCTGTAACTTCTACTTCTACATAACTCAAACCACGTAATCCGGTGGTAATGCTGGGTTGCTCGTTACTGATCATACCCGTGTCTGAAATCAGGATGACATCATTTTTAAGTTTATCGTGATTACGTTTGACAAACCAGGATAAGCTGGGTGATCCTACTTCCTCTTCACCTTCTATCATAAATTTGACGTTACAAGGCAACTGATTGTTTTTGGTCATGTATTCCAATGCTTTGACGTGCATATAAAACTGTCCTTTGTCATCACAGGATCCGCGGGCAAAAATAGCACCTTGAGGATATATATCAGTTTTTTTAATGACAGGTTCAAACGCCGGACTGTCCCATAAATCATCAGGGTCAGAAGGCTGTACGTCGTAATGGCCGTAAACCAAAACTGTAGGCAGGTTTTTATCGATAATCTTTTCGCCGTAAACGATAGGATAACCCGGTGTTTCACAGATTTCAACACTGTCACAACCGGCGTCTTCCAATGATTGTTTGACGGCCTTTGCCATAGTGGTCATATCGTCATGATGCTTGGGGTCTGCACTTACTGAGGGGATACGTAACAGGTCAATAAGCTCGTCCAAAAAACGTTGTTGATGGCTTTCAATATATGGTTTAATATCGTTCATGCTGATAAGGTTTGTTGTTAAAAGTGTAAAGATACGTTATTTTTAGATGTTAGTCGCAGAGCTGTAGGAAAAGGGGGGAGGTTAACTTTTCTCCTGATTATCATCGTTAAATACACAGTATAATAATTGTTTTAAACATCAAAGGTTATGTGAGCATTAAAAAACAATAAGAATAAACATATGAAGAATATGATCAAAGTAGAACGGGCAAGACATGACCTGACCCAAGCCCAACTGGCGGAGCAATTGGAGATTTCCATGCAAACGGTTCAAGCCATAGAAACCGGAAAATTTAATCCCTCGGTTACTTTAGCACTCAGGATGGCACGATTTTTTAAAGTATCTGTGGAGTATTTATTTATTCTGGATGATTAAATATCATTACTTTTGCCATCTGAAATAATGAATTCAGGTTGTGTATGATGCCGCTTGGTCTGTTTGCAGGGCAACCGGCTTGACATAATCGGTTATAAATGATCTAAAAATAATCCATGACTATACAAGACATCCAACAAGAAATAATTGACGAATTCTCCTTTTTTGAAGATTGGACAGAACGCTATGAATACCTCATCGAATTGGGTAAAAACATGCCTTTGATTGATGCGGCATACAAAACAGATGATAACCTTATCAAAGGTTGTCAGTCGCAAGTTTGGCTTCATGCTGAAAAGCAAGACGGCAAAGTGGTCTTTACAGCTGATAGTGATGCGATTTTGACCAAAGGTATTGTCAGTCTTTTGCTGCGGGTGTTTACCCGCCAATCCCCACAGGATATACTGCAAGCCGATACTGATTTTATCAACAAAATAGGTCTTCAGGAACACTTGTCACCAACCCGTGCCAATGGCTTACTGGCTATGTTGAAACAAATCAAATTGTACGCTTTGGCATTGCAATAGTGGTGGTTTTATGTCGTAAAATCTCTATAGCTTATAGTTGATGTTATCAGTAAAAAATAAATCATAATAACCTTAAACAATTAATTATATGAAAAAAATCTACATCTTTTTAATGCTTTTTTTAGTGTCGTTAACGGTATTTTCACAAAATAAAAAATTTAGTGTAGAGGTGAATTATCCTTTAGCATTTAGTGAATTTGTAAAATTTACAGGTATTGTAGATGCAGGTCTAAAGTATCAATTTACTACTAACGAATCAATAAACTATGGTGCGTCTTTTACTTTCGATTATTTAAAAGCAGATCGTGATAGAGATTTTGTTAGAGATTATCTTTTTTTTCACGTTAATGGATTTTCTGAAACGATAATCCCATCATTAAACAAAATACACGTGTTTTTTGGTGCAGGTTTTACTTATGTTACCCATGATTCTATTTCCTTTTTTCATACAGATGATTATACTGATGTCATAAAGGATAAAGAAAATGACTCGGGATTTAACCTTAAGTTTGGTGCTCAATATGATCTTTCAAGTCGTTTCTTTGTCCAGTCCTATTATCACTTTATAAGGACGTATGATAAAAGTAGAATCAGTGATAATATTTTCAAAATACATTATAATCAAGTCAAACTTGGGGTAGGTGTCAGATTTTAAACAATATAAAAACCTTCAAGCATTTTTTGTTGGAAACTTTATGGTATGAGTTTCTAAAACCGTTTGGGATTAAAATCTAAATAGTGTAAAAATATTAGACTACTTAATAATGATCAGGTAATAGGGGTATTTAACTCGTTAATCCTGTTTTTTTAATAGATTTTATAGTCTTGTAACACGTGAAGTGTCAAATAAATAGATGCTTTGGTTTTGTTTGATACCGGTTGCTGTGGTGTTAATTAGTTCGGTATGATTGTGTTGTTTTAACCGTTTAGACACGCGATAATATATAGTGTCGTAATAATTAAGTGTGATTTATTATTAAAACTTGTCAGAGCATAAGGTGTTACGCTGATTGTTTGGAGTAGTCGTGGGTGTTTTTTAAATGTTGATGTCTGTATACTGCCCTTTGGTATATTTTTTGTTTTGGAAAATTTAGGGTTATAGATTGTTTTTACCTAAAGCTATTGCCTGTGATTATTGCAAGTTTTGAGTTAAAAACAAAACAATCATTTAAGTCCAAAGATTGAATAAAAGTCAATCCTCATATAGGGCTTTACTCTTTTACAGAAGTGAAATTTGTATGTTTAAATCATTATTCAGTGCTAAAACTAATCGTATGAAAAAAGTAATTGTTTTATTGTTTGTCATCCTGATAAACCATGGGTCATATGGACAATGCGGTGAGTTTGAAATTCAGGAGAATGGGTTAATCTATGGTGAATCGACCATGAAGAGTTTGAAAGCAATTGTCAAGGTATTGAATTTAAAATTTAAGCAATGTGATGTGGATAAAGATTTTGATTCAAAGTATCAAACACTTGGGCATTATGTTGTGCTTAAAAAAGGAGCAATAAAAGAGGCTAAAAAAGATATTGAACGAAATATAGGCTTTGAAGCCTTTATACAGAAATATCCTCATGCAGAAGTGTCTAAAAATAATTTGGTTGTCCGGTTTGCGTACAAGGATTATTTTAAAAATGATGTCGTTGCGTTTAGTGAAATTAGTTTAGGCGAAACTTATGGAAAAGAGATTAGATTTGAAAAAAAATTGGAGCAATATACGCCTCAAAACTTGTCTAATTGGGTATATCAGTACGCAAAAAAAACATCTTATTCAGAAGAATCAATCACAGCGTTTTATTTTCCGAATAGATTTGAGAGCAGAACACTTCCTAAAGCTTATGCTCATAAGATTAGTTATGCTGATTGTATGATTGACACAACGACTACGAAGTTTAAAGATGATTTAAAATCAGACAAGGTTAAGATGCCTGAGGATTGGAGAACACTGCCCAAAGCGCAACAAGAAGCATTGTTGGATAAATTGAGAAGCACCCGTGTTGTTGGTCATTGTAGTATGGATAGCGCGCCGAGAAAACATGCGGTGAATATCGCAATGTTGTCTGCCGAAACTCATAACTGGAAAGTTTTCCTTCGCGCGCATTTAGATGTGATGAACGATGCATTTGACCGTATGAGTGATGGGAGTTATGCTTGGGGCGAAAGACAAACCTACATAAAGGAATTGGAGGAACTCGATATCAATGTTCTCGATTTAATCATAGGAATCGCATTGAGGGTTGAAAATCCGGCTAACAATCATTACTACGGGGACGTAAATCGATTGGGTAGAGCTTTGGCCGAATCCGGAAACAGAGCAGAGGTTGAACATCAATTATTCTCAATGTTAGAAGATAAAGAGTTGGATTTATTCAATAGAATTATAGGACTTTACATCATTGAGAACTATATTTATAACCTAACGGATAAAAATGCTCAACAGAAACTCGAATCAGCATTGAAAGAATCTGTCAAAACCCTTCCACAAGGGCTATATGAGAAGATAAAAATTGAATTGGTTCATTCCTAGTTGTTTTTACAGCGTTACTGTAATCTTAGTCTTTCAGCGGTGTTAAAAAGTATTTGGTTTTCGTTTTTTTTATGTAAACAATAAACTGATGTCTTCAGGGGGCTTATATCGCTTTTGTAGAAAACCAATTAAACTTTTACCATAAAAGCCTGGATAAAACGCAGAAAAACTAAGGTAGATTAGAGTCTATATAGCGCTTCAAGATTAGTTACAATAGGCAAAACATAACAGAAAACCCTGAATGATAAATCCCGTGATGTTAAACTTGGTTTAAAACTAAGCGAATTCAGTATTTTTGCCCGCTCTGAATCACAGTGAAAAAATGCCTTAAAGAATAACAATATATAGGTTTAAAGAAGTTTTTTTTCTGATGTGTTTCGGGTTTAATTTAGTGTTTGTCTTAAATAGTTGTAATGTATATATTCTATATTGTTGTCATACTTTTGATTTTAGTACTGTATATCAGGTATAGTAGAATAAAAAAGAGAGAAAAATTAATCAATAATTATATCAATAATTGGGGGAAGGCCAAAGAAGGTGAATACTACAATTTTAACATCATAGAACAGTATTTCAAGAACTCCAAAAATAAAGATAATGCCTTTCATACGGTCTCTGATCAAGTCAAAAATGATTTGGATATTGATGATTTGTTCAAATATTTGGATAGAACTTCGTCAAAAATCGGACAACAATACTTGTATTATAAAATAAGGGTTATTGAGGATAAGGATAAGCTTTTGAACTTTGAAAAGTTAACGCATATTTTTGAAACAGATCAAAAGCTAAGATTAGAATGTCAGTTGGAGTTGTCAAAACTGAATTCTAATTATGCCTACGATTTAGAAAAGTTAATTCATGATGAAGTTATTGAAAAACCCGTTTATCAAAAGTTTTTAATTCCCCTTTCGATCTTAGCTGTTTTAGCTGTTATTTTAGGGGTTATAAATCCTGTTTTTTTTCTGCTTCTTTTACCGGTGTTTATGGTGAACATAGTGTTTCACTACAAAACAAAAATGTATATCAATTATTATTTGAATGCTGTAAATCAATTGAGTAGAGCGTTGAAGGTAAGTGAAAAATTCTCGGTTTATCCGGAAATAAGAGCGCTTTTCCCCGATCTGAATTTTATCCGGCACATACAAGATATTCGTCTGAAAACATCGTTTATCTCGTTTGAAAAACAATTGAGCAACGAATTTGTAGCAATTATTTGGTCTGTTATTGAGTTGCTCAAAATCCAATTTAATATAGAAGCCATTTTGTTTTACAGTTTTATTGGTGATATTGTGGCAAAGCGGCAATCTATAGATGATCTTTTCAGGTTTGTTGGAGAAGTTGATTGTGCCATCTCAGTCGCTTCAGTCAAACATCAGAATGAGCATGTGTGTAAACCGTGTTTTACAAACGAAAACGAAATAAATATTAGTGGCATTACTCATCCGTTAATAGAGGATTGTGTCCCCAATAGTATTTGCTTGAATGCTAAAAGTCTTTTGTTGACCGGTTCAAATATGTCCGGAAAGACAACCTTTATAAGAATGGTTGCGGTAAATAGTATTGTGGCTCAGGCGTTAAATATAGCGTTTGCCAAAGCTTTTTCTATTCCATTTTATAAGGTTTATTCTTCCATCAGAATAACAGATGATTTACTCGGTAGTACAAGTTATTATCTCAAGGAAGTGTTGACAATAAAAGAATTAATAGAAGTTTCCAAGGGTGATAATCCCTGTTTATTTGTGCTGGATGAGATTTTTAAAGGCACGAATACCATAGAAAGAATTTCCGGTGGCAAAGCCATATTGTCGTATTTAAACAGAGCCAATAATTTTGTTTTTGTTTCAACGCATGATATAGAATTAACGGAGTTGTTAGAGGATGATGGATTTGAGTTATACCATTTTTCAGAGCAAATAGTTGAAGACGAACTGTTTTTTGACCATAAACTTAAAGAAGGAAAATTAAAAACACGTAATGCCATTAAAATACTGGAGCTTTATGATTATCCCAAAGACATCATAGATGATTCAAGGCAAACAATCAAGGCAAATTTTGATTGATCAGATAAGTTGAAGCTGAAACGATTACATCTTTAGGAATTATAGTGTAAAAGAGCCTTTAAATATCGGGTAAGTATTAAACCGTTTGGGCTCTAATGGTTGAGTCTATTTTCTCCTGTGAGAACTGCCTGAAAAACTATACATACCAACGTTTTTGATTTCTAATGGGTTGTTTGCTGTCAAAAAATACATGTATTTTTGTATATCAAAGCATAACTGACCATGAAACCGACATATTTAAAATCATCATTAAATAAACAGCGTAATGATTATTTGATACATCAAAGGCTATATGTGACCGTTAAAAAAATACATACAAACACATGAAACAAGATTTATACCAACCCACAGATTATTTTTTACTCGACGATTTGTTAACTGATGAATATAAACTCATCAGAGATTCCGCCAGAGCATGGGTCAAACGGGAAGTCTCTCCCATCATAGAGGATTATGCCCAACGGGCAGAATTTCCAAGCCAATTGGTCAAAGGACTTGCTGAGATTGGCGCTTTTGGACCTTTTATTCCTGAGCAGTATGGGGGTGTGGGTCTGGATTATATGAGTTATGGTTTAATCATGCAGGAAATAGAACGCGGTGATTCAGGTGTACGTTCTACGGCATCGGTGCAAACATCCTTGGTGATGTATCCTATATGGGCTTTTGGTACCGAAGAACAAAGAATGAAGTATTTACCCCGTTTGGCAACAGGTGACATTATGGGCTGTTTCGGTCTGACTGAACCTAATCACGGGTCAAACCCCGGAGGTATGGAAACCAAGTTTAAAGATATGGGTGATCACTATTTGCTCAATGGTGCTAAAATGTGGATATCCAATGCTCCTTTTGCAGATATAGCGCTGGTTTGGGCGAAAGATGAAGATGATGGCGGGCGTGTCAAAGGGCTCATAGTTGAGAGAGGTTGTGAGGGATTCTCTACGCCGGAGACTCATAATAAATGGTCCTTGCGGGCCTCTGCTACCGGTGAATTGATTTTTGATAATGTCAAAGTGCCCAAAGACAATCTGATGCCCGGTAAAACCGGTTTGGGTGCCCCGCTTATGTGTTTGGACTCTGCCCGTTACGGTATTGCCTGGGGAGCCATTGGTGCAGCGATGGACTGTTACGATACAGCAAGGCGTTATGCGATGGAACGTACCCAGTTTGATAAACCCATAGGCAGCTTCCAATTGCAACAAAAGAAACTGGCCGAAATGCTTACGGAAATCACTAAAGCGCAATTCATGACCTGGCGTCTGGGAACCTTAAAAGACGAAGGTAAAGCCACCTCAGCACACATCTCTATGTGTAAACGCAACAATGTAGAGATGGCCTTGAATATAGCAAGAGAGTCGCGTCAGGTACTCGGTGCCATGGGTATTACGGGTGATTACCCGATTATGCGTCATATGATGAATTTGGAAAGCGTGATTACCTATGAGGGTACACACGATATTCATCTGTTGATTACCGGTATGGATATTACCGGTATTCCGGCATTTAAATAACCAGATAGCGCTTATAGTGCAATATTGTCAATCAATCTGATTTTACCGGCAAAAACCGCAATAAAACCCCGGTAATGTTTACCGTTTTCCTTGGTTTTAACAGGTAATAAGGTGTTTTCATCGGCAATGCTGAAATACTCCAATGTCAGTAAAGGATGCTGTTCGAATACTTGGTAAACCCCATCAATAACCTCTTGAGGACTGGAGGTTTTAAACCGTTGTTGTGCCTCTTGTAAAGTCTGATAAATAAATGGAGCTGCTTGGCGGTGTTCGGGTGTTAAACGAACGTTTCTGGAGCTCATGGCGAGTCCGTCATCTGCTCTGTAGATGGGAACGCCCACTATGGTTACGGGGATTTGGCAGATATTGACCAGTTTTCTGATGATTTGTAGCTGTTGGAAATCCTTTTCTCCAAAAAAAGCATAATCCGGTGCCACAATATCAAAAAGTTTTTTGACGATTGTACCTACCCCATCAAAATGTCCCCGGCGATGGGCTCCCTCCATGACTTTGTCTAAACCGTCAAAGTCGTAGTCTGTGGCTTTGACGTTTGTATTGTACATTTCCTTGACATTCGGGATAAATACCACATCGCAATCTATGGCTTTTAACAGTGCCTTGTCTTGTTCTATTGTAGAAGGGTAGTGGTCTAAATCCTCTTTCCGGTCAAACTGGGTTGGGTTGACAAAAATACTTACCACTACTATATCGCATTGTTTTTGAGCTGCTTTTACCAGTGATAAATGTCCCTCGTGTAAAGCGCCCATGGTGGGAACAAATCCTAAAATTTTACCTTGTCTTGCTTTTTTGAGGTGTTTTCTGAGGTATCTTTTGGTTTTGTAAGTCTGCATAATTTTTTGTTAAAAGCCGTAAACTTAGTGTTTTTTTAGAATAAATCTTTATATTTTTTCGTAATTTTGCACATTATTTAGCGCAAAGCGGGGTTTAGTTGCTTGATGTGAAAATTCTTTTCTAAACCTTAGATATTTTTTTATACAACAACAGATTTATGATGGACGAACCCAAGGTTTTAGTAGTTTCTACAGGTGTAATGCCTTACATGCCGGAAACTGACATATCATTTTTGGCTTTTGAATCAGCCAAAGCAGCATTTACAAAGGGGATGCAAACGAGAATTTTTATGCCGCGTTTTGGGGTGGTTAATGAAAGACGTCATCAATTGCATGAAGTCATCAGGCTTTCAGGTATAAATTTGATAATCAATGATATAGATGTTCCTTTGATCATTAAGGTAGCTTCTATACCCAGAGAACGTATGCAGGTTTATTTTATAGATAACGATGATTATTTTAAAAGAAAAGCTGTTTATGCGGATGATAAAGGGAAACTCTTTGAGGATAATGACGAACGGTTGATATTCTTTACCAAGGGGGTTGTGGAAACAGTTAAAAAATTAAACTGGGACCCTGATATCATACACCTGCACGGTTGGATGACCGCTTTGATACCCTTGTATTTAAGAGAGTATTACAAAGATGGTGCTTTATTTAAAGGGAGTAAAATCATTACCTCGTTATATGACGACTCTTTTAAAGGTCATATCAATGAAGGATTAGTAGATAAAATCAAGTATGATGAGATTAACTCGGATATGCTTCAGGTTTTACAAAAACCGAGTTTTGAAAACTTACAAAAAATGGCTATTGAAAAATCCGATAGCGTGGTCTTTACTAATCCCAATATTTCTGATGAGGTTAAACAGTTTGCTCAGGACAGAGATAAAGCTATTCTGGAACATCACGGGAAGGAAGCCTTTGCAGAACCTTATTTAGAGTTCTATCAGAAACACATTCAATAATAATTAATTCAAGAATACTTTAAGTGATTTATATGGTAAAACGAGTGTTTTCAAAATACGCACTTTCGGCAGTGGCGATTGTTATAATTTTAACGGGCGTTGTCTCTTGTGAAAAGGATTTTAAGAATATAGGCGTAGATATTGTTGACAATAATATATTTTCATCAGAGACGTATCAGGCTGATATCAGAGGCTATTCTAAAAATATAGATAAAAACATGACCGACGGTATGTCTCATTATATGCTGGGCTATTATGAAGACAATGCCTTTGGCTCTATTACAAGTTCTATTGCTACCCAATTGGGTTTTGCTGCGAATATGGCAAACCCTGATTACGGTCAGAATGCGGTTATAGACTCTGTGGTGGTAATAATTCCTTACCTTTCGACATTAGAAGGGACGATTACAGTCGCTAATCCCGATCAACCCGGCCTGGAAGTAACGGTGAATAACTATGAAATAGATTCAATGTTTAGTTCAAACAATCATGAATTTAATATAAGTGTTTATGAGTTAGGGACATATCTTAATAATTTGGATCCTAATGATCCGTTTACTGAACAGGAATATTACAATAATCAGGCTATAGCTACTACAGGTGTAGCTTTATATGAAGGTATTTTGAAACCGAAAGCCAAAGATACGGTCATGTATATCAACAGAAGCAGATATACAGATGCTACCTTGACTGAAAGAGAAGTGTACAAGGTTGATACCATCAAGTTGGATGCCGATAAACCATTTATGAGTCTTCCATTAGATACGCAAACCATCAAGGAAAAATTCCAGGATGAAGCTTCAAGCAGTCACTTTAGTACGGTTGGTGATTTTCAACACTATTTCAGGGGACTGATGTTACAAGCTAGCCCAAGTGGTACCGGAAATGCTTTGTTGTATCTCAATTTATCTGAAGCTGTTGTAAATATTTACTATACTGAATCGCAAATACTGGATGAAGCCGAAGATGAAGACTTAGACGATGATGGTGTCAACGGAGAAACAGAGGTTGTTGTTGCCAAATCATCCGTCTTTAAATACCCTTTTGCCGGAAAAACAGTCAATCTTTATACACGGGATTATGCCGGTTCAGTAGCAGATAGTTATTTGACTTCCCCGGATACAGTGTCCGGTAATGATAAATTATTTATACAAGGTGCAGCCGGTAGTGATGCTATCATTCACTTATTTGGTGCTGATGATAACGCCAATGATATTCCGGATGAATTAGAAACTCTTAGAAGTAAAAATTGGTTGATTGATGATGCTAAACTATACTTGTACATAGATGAGACCGAAGCATTATCTCATTACCCGGAACGTGTGTATCTCTATGAGATAGAAGATGGAAAGAACTATCAGCCTTATGAATTATTCAGTCAGGGCATAAACCGTCTGAATGGAAAACTGGTTTATGACGATGATGAAAACCCTGATTATTATCTTTTCCATTTGACGGATTATGTGTCAAAAGTAGTCAAACCGGATTCTGAGCAGCTGATTACTGATTTTGGCATAAAGGCTTATGATAGTAGGGATAATTATAATCCGGTGACCGGAGATACTATCATGACGAAATACAATAACAATTTTAAAGGCGTGGTGATCCACGGTAATGATGAGGATGCCGGTGACAGACGCTTACAATTAGAAATATATTATACCCAATTAAATAATTAAAAAACTAAAGTTATGTGTGGAATAACAGGCTATATCGGTCATAGAGAAGCCTACCCCATTATCATAGAAGGTTTACACCGTTTGGAATACAGAGGCTATGATAGTGCAGGAGTCGTGCTGTATGATGGTCAAACAATCAATGTATCAAAAACCAAAGGTAAAGTTGCAGAACTTGAAAAAATTGCCAGTGAGGATTTTAATATCAATGGTCATATAGGTTTTGGTCATACCCGCTGGGCAACCCATGGGGTGCCCAATTATGTCAATTCTCACCCGCATTTATCGCAATCAGAAGAGTTGGTGATTGTGCATAATGGTATCATTGAAAACTACGATACACTGAAAAAAGAGCTCATGTCCAGAGGTTACGAGTTTAAAAGTGATACCGATACTGAGGTTCTTATCAATCTGATAGAGGAAATCAAAAAACAAGAGAACTGTTTGTTAGGTAAGGCCGTTCAGTTAGCTTTAAATCAAGTGATTGGTGCCTATGCTATTTTGGTGTTTGATAAATCTAAACCCGATGAATTGGTGATTGCACGTTTGGGAAGTCCTATCGCTATAGGCATAGGTGAGGAAAATGCTGAGTTTTTTATCGCTTCAGATGCTACACCTTTTGTAGAGTACACCAAGGATGCCATCTATCTGGAAGACGGTGAAATGGCCATTTGCAAAATTGGTAGAGATATACAGGTTTTTGATATCAAGGATGATAAAAGAAAAGAAGACCTGAAAATCCAACAGCTCAAACTGAGTTTGGAACAGATTGAAAAAGGGGGGTATGATCATTTTATGTTGAAGGAGATTTATGAACAACCCAATGCTATCACAGATACTTTCAGAGGACGCATAAAGATTGATGAAGCCAAAATCCTTATGGCAGGGCTTGAAGACAATATGGAGAGATTTGTCAATGCCAACAGAATAATCATTGTTGGTTGTGGTACATCCTGGCATGCAGGGTTGGTAGCAGAGTACTTGTTTGAGGATATTGCCAGAATACCTGTAGAGGTAGAATATGGTTCAGAGTTCAGGTATAGAAATCCTATTATTACTGAAAAAGATGTGGTGATTTCCATATCCCAGTCAGGTGAAACCGCTGATACCCTGGCAGCCGTAAAATTGGCTAAATCCAATGGTGCTTTTGTCTTTGGTATTTGTAATGTCGTAGGGTCTTCCATAGCCCGTGAATCCCATGCAGGTGCCTATACCCATGCCGGACCAGAGATAGGTGTGGCATCTACCAAAGCGTTTACCACACAGATTACTATTTTGTCACTCATGGCTTTAAGACTAGGGGTAGCAAAAGGCACCTTGTCTCAGGCTAATTACAAGGCATATCTGGAGGAAATGGTTAATATTCCACCTAAAATAGCTCAAATGCTTGAGGAGGATGACCACATCAAACGTATAGCCAAACGCTATAAAGATTCTACCAATTTCTTATATCTGGGAAGAGGTTACAATTTCCCGGTAGCTTTGGAAGGTGCTTTAAAACTCAAAGAAATATCATACATTCATGCTGAAGGTTATCCGGCAGCCGAAATGAAACACGGCCCTATTGCACTGATAGATGAGAATATGCCGGTAGTTGTAATTGCGACCAAACAAGGACATTATGAAAAAGTATTGAGTAACGTTCAGGAAATCAAGGCTCGTCACGGGAAAATAATCAGTGTGGTCAATCACGGAGACGTTTCTGTGCGAAACAGCTCAGACCATGTGATAGAAATCCCTGATACTTTAGAACCGTTTACACCCTTATTGACGACTATTCCGTTACAATTATTATCCTATCATATTGCGGTTATGAGAGATTGTAACGTTGATCAACCGCGAAATCTGGCAAAATCTGTAACAGTAGAGTAGAGGCGTATAGAATTAAGTATGAGGCAATCAAAAGAATGAAATTTTGACCCGCATGATAAAGTCTTTTAGACCTCATGCGGGTTAAATTTTGCAATGATCTTATGGGTTCGATTTATCCGATGACTGTTTTAATACAACTTTATTTTTTATTTTTGGAACATTATTTGAATAGTAATACTCAAGTAAACTTATGAACTTATGGAACCGACATGTTTACAATCATTATTAAACACACAGCGTAATGATTATTTTAAACATCAAAGGTTATATGTGACCATAAAAAAAATAATAAACACATGAAACACAACCTATTAACAATTCTTATTATAAGTCTGTTATCAGCCACCTTATACGGGCAAAATGACACAATCACCATCACGATGAATCCGCCGTTGTATCAGCGGGTGGTGCTCTATGCTACAGAAGGTGCACAGCAAAAATATTTATCCCACTACGATACGGCTGACGGACAATTTAAAATAACAATGCCCAAAAATGCTAACCATGCCATGTACCGGTTGGTTTATAACCCTAAGACAATGGATTATCTGGATTTCTTTTATTTGGGTAAACCTGTGAGTTTTTCATTTAATCCCAAAGCTAAAAACCCCTTACCACAATTTGCCGATTCTCCGGAGAATAAACGTTATTACGAGAAATTGATAGATATATATACTGCTCAGGAAGCCTTGGATTCGATGCAGGTGCAATTATTCCAACCCCAGTCTGAACGCAGTAAGAAAAAATTAATTAAAAAATACCGCACATCATACAAAGATACCGAAGCCCATATTAAGACACTGCTTGACGGGGAAACTAACGTGGTTATCCGGGATGTTCTCAGATCTTTTTACAGAGTTCTTCCGGGTTCGCCTATTATAGATCCGGCAGATTATTTGTCATTTGTCAGGAGGCATTATTTCGATCATGTGGATTTCAATAATATCAATCTGATTCATTCGTCTGTTCTGGCAGATAAAGTCCTGGATTATATTTTTTATTTAACTGTAGCCGAAAATCCCAAAAAACAAAACGCATTGTATAAAGAGACCATTGACCATGTCATGAGTCGTATGTCCAATGATTTGTTCAGAAGGAGTTTTATGCAATCTCTGATACAGTCTTTTGGCAGAGAGGAAAATGTAGAGGTCGTAGATCATATTTTTAACAAACATTACAATAAGTTACCTTCCGGTTTACAAAATCCTTCGTGGCGTTCTCAGGTTCTTTACGAGTTGTCCACTGCCGTGACCAGACAGGCCAAAAATATCAACATCAAAACCAAGGATAAAGGATTGGTGTCGTTGTACAATATGCATGATGCTGATTATTATGTTGTCGTTTTTTGGAGTACGAGCTGTCCCCACTGTTTGATTGAAATACCAAAATTATACGATTACCTGAAAGATGAATCCAGAGTCAAGGTTATAGCCGTAGGATTGGAAGACGAGTACAATGAGAAAATATGGCAATCACAAACCTTGCGCTTCCCTAACTTCCTTCATGTGGTCGGTCTTGGGAAATGGGATAGTCAGGTGGCGAAAGACTACAATATACATTCGACTCCTAATTATTTTGTGTTAAATAAAACCAAGATGATTATTGCCAAACCTTATGATTTCAAAGCCATTAAAAAATACTTTGAAGCAAAGTTAAAAACAGAGGATGCTGAGGATAAAACAGTGAAAAATTCGGAAAAATAAGTCCGGTAAAACAGTTGGCCAACCATGAGTAGTACAAAACAAGACAAATATGACAAAGCCTATCTGAGGATGGCTAAAGAATGGGCAAAACTTTCTCATTGTGAGCGTAAAAAAGTAGGTGCGTTGATTGTAAAAGATCGCATGATTATCTCAGATGGTTATAACGGTACCCCATCCGGCTTTGAAAATCCCTGTGAATGTGAAGATACGGGAAAAACCAAATGGTATGTCCTCCATGCAGAGGCTAATGCTATTCTCAAGGTCGCAAGTTCTACCCAGTCTTGTCGTGGCGGTACGCTGTATTTGACCATGTCACCTTGTAAAGAATGCAGTAAACTCATTCACCAATCGGGTATTAAGCGTCTGGTTTATATGGAGCAATACAAAGACACATCAGGTTTGGAGTTTTTAGAAAAAGCCGGTGTAGAACTCAAGAATATAGCAGATGTCCAATAAAAATGTAAATCTCGTCTATATAGGTTTGGCTGTTGCCTTAGGTATTCTTATCGGCAGTTTGATGAACTACGAAAAGAGTACTCTGTTCGGTTCATTTGCCAGAAATAAACAAGAAGCCAAAATCAAACAGCTTATTGATAATATTCGCTATGAATACGTAGATGAAGTGGATACTGATTCATTGTTGGATAAAACCATTGTACAGATGTTGCGCAATCTCGATCCGCACTCGGTATATATCCCGCAGAAAGAAGTCAATAAAGTAAGGGAGACGATGAATGGTCAGTTTATAGGGATAGGGATTCAGTTTAGGATGATAAGAGACACGGTTACGGTAATCAAGGCTATCAAGGGAGGACCATCGTACAAAGCCGGTTTACAGGCCGGTGACCGGATTTTGATGGCAGACAGGGATACATTGTACGGTAAACAATACAACAGTGATAAGATTATTAATTTTTTAAAAAGCAACAGTCCTTCCAAAGTTGATTTACAGGTTTACAGAAAAAAAACAGATGAATTACTTGACTTTAGTTTTAAAAGAGGTTATGTAGATATCAAGAGTGTACCGATTTACTATATGATGGATGAGACCATAGGGTATATTAAGGTCGAGTTATTTTCCAGAACAACCTATGATGAGTTTCATAAAGCTTTAAAGACACTGAAAAAGCAAGGTTTGCAAACGTTAATTCTGGATTTACGTAACAACACCGGAGGTTATATGGATATAGCCAATGATATGATTGATGAGTTTTTGACTGATGGTACGCTTATGGTATTTACCAAGAGTAAATCAGGTCAGGTTTTTAAAAATTATGCCACCGGCAAAGGTGATTTTGAAACCGGAGGTGTTTATGTGTTGATAAATGAAGAATCAGCATCTGCCAGCGAAATTGTGGCGGGAGCCATCCAGGATAATGACAGAGGGTTAATTGTTGGCAGACGATCCTTTGGGAAAGGATTAGTCCAGCAGGAAATGAATCTCGGTGATGGGTCTGTGGTGCGTTTGACCACGGCGCGATATTATACCCCTACGGGTCGTTCTATCCAAAAACCCTACGACCATAACGGTAACAAAACCTATTTTCATGATAGTGAAAGCAGAATGCGGAATGGTGAATTGTACTATGAGGATAGTATTCCGCGTGTTGA
>PDQD01000042.1 GCA_002747695.1 Flavobacteriia bacterium | reverse complement strand
TTAAGGATGGTATGACTGTAATGATTGGAGGTTTTATTGGGCACGGTATTCCTGAAAGGGTTATTGATCAAATCGTTGAGAGTGGCGTAAAAAACCTGACTTTAATTGCTAATGATGCGGGATTTCCGGACAGAGGATGTGGGAAATTGGTCGCTTTGGGGCGGGTTAAAAAAATCATTGCCTCACATATAGGAACTAATCCTATCGCTGGTGATAAGATGAATAATGGTGAGATAGAAATTGAATTCAGCCCACAAGGAACATTGATAGAACGTATACGTGCAGGTGGTGCAGGTCTTGGGGGTGTTTTGACAGCTGTAGGTCTGGGAACAGTTGTTGAAGAGGGGAAAGAAATCATCAATGTTGACGGTAAAGATTATCTGTTGGAAAAACCTTTACGTGCAGATGTAGCACTTATTTATGCGTCTGTAGGTGATGAGATTGGTAATTTGATTTATAAAGGAACCATGCAAAATTTCAATCCGGTCATAGCAATGGCGGCAGATACAGTGATTGCGGAGGTGGAAGACATAAAACCTAAAGGTTCTTTAAGCCCGGAAACTATTCATACGCCAAATATTTTTGTAGATTATATTGTTAATTAAATGACATAAAAACCAATAAATCCAAAATGCGACGCCAAATGAGTTTGCTTAAAGCATGCTGTTGAGGACAATTGAATTAAACTGAATGTTTCCGGCGATGTTGTTGCAAAATTGTCTGATTATTATGATAGTGGTAAAGATAGATGTAACAAAATATTCGTTCCGTTCGCATGCGGTGACAGCTCAGGATTTACAAACTTTAATCGATTAAAACATTAAAATTATCATGGATAAACAACAAATTAGAGAAATTATAGCAAAACGGGTAGCCAAAGAGTTAAAAGATGGCGATGTAGTCAATCTGGGGATTGGGTTGCCAACCTTAATTCCTAATTATTTATCTCATGATATTGAAGTCATCTTACAGTCAGAAAACGGAATAATAGGTATGGGTAAGACTCCCGAAAAAGGTCAGGAAGATCCTTATTATACCAATGCCGGATCTCAAGCAGTTTTACCCAATGAAGGTGCAGCAGTTTTTGATACGGCAACCTCTTTTGCTATCATTAGAGGCGGACATGTGGATGTAAGTGTACTGGGAGCGCTTCAGGTGGATGAAGCCGGCGACCTGGCTAATTGGAATATTCCCGGAAAAATGGTACCCGGTATGGGGGGCGCTATGGATTTATTGATGGGGACACGGCGTATAATTCTTGCTATGGAACATACGGCCAAAGGTAACCCTAAAATCATGAAAAAATGTACTTTGCCACTAACGGCCAAAGGTCAGGTTAATATGATTGTCACAGAGATGTGTGTCATTCAGGTTACTGAAAGTGGATTGGTGGTGACAGAAATTAATCCGAAATTTACTAAAGAAGATATAGAAGCAGTAACAGAGGCTACTCTGCATTATAGTGATGATTTAAAAGCCATGCCGGTAGATTAATCACCTTTCTCAAACGGTTTAGTTCAGGTGTTTTAAAAATCAAAGGCTAATTTAGAATCATTCTTCACATTTTCTTGACATTAAAGTCGTAAAAAACTGTAACTTTGCAAGCTGTTTTGGTTGATGGAAGCTTTATGAGTTTACCATTAGCTACAGAGTGATTATTGAAAAACATATAAAAAACAATCAGATGAGTAAATTTCCAAAATTAATTCTGGATGGTAATGAGGCAGTATCCAGAGTAGCACACAAGACCAATGAAGTTTGTGCTATCTACCCCATTACACCATCATCACCCATGGGTGAACATGCTGACGCATTCAGCGCCAAAGGTATGACTAATATCTATGGTGATGTGCCTCGTATTATAGAAATGCAAAGTGAAGGCGGTGCATCAGGTGCTGTTCACGGTAGTTTACAAGGTGGGGCATTGACCACTACATTTACAGCTTCTCAAGGGTTGCTGTTGATGATTCCTAATATGTATAAGATTGCTGGTGAGTTATTACCTACAGTATTCCATATCGCTGCGCGTACGATTGCAACACATGCGTTATCAATCTTTGGTGACCATTCAGATGTGATGGCGACCAGACAAACCGGTTGGGGAATGCTCTTTGGTGGTTCAGTTCAGGAGGCACAAGACTTTGCATTGATTGCCCAATCTGCGACTTTAAAATCCCGCGTTCCGTTTTTGAATATTTTTGATGGTTTCAGAACTTCTCACGAAATTCAAAAAATAGACGGTTTAACCGATGATATCATAGAGGCTATGATGCCTAAGGATAAAGTAATGGAATTCAAAAACCGCGCGCTTAATCCTAAAAACCCTGTCATCAGAGGATCATCTCAAAACCCTGATGTATTCTTCCAGGCTCGTGAAGCAGCTAACAAATACTATGATGCTGTTCCCGGTATCGTTGAAGAAACTATGGAAGAATTTTACAAATTGACCGGTCGTAAATACGAGTTGTTTGACTATATAGGACATCCGGAAGCCGAAAAAGTGATTATAGTCATGGGTTCAGGTGAAGGTCCTATCAGAGAGGCCGTAGAGACAATGATGGATAATGGTGAGAAAGTAGGGGCATTGATTGTACGTCTTTACAGACCATTCAAAATTGATTACTTCATCAAAAAATTACCTGAAACTGTTAAGAAAATAGCAGTTCTTGACCGTACTAAAGAAAGTGGTAGTATAGGAGAGCCATTATACCTTGATGTTGTCACTGCATTTGTAGAAAGCGGTAAGGAAATGCCGAAAATCGTAGGTGGACGTTATGGCTTATCATCCAAAGAGTTTACGCCTGCCATGGTGAAAGCAGTTTATGACAATCTGAATCAGGATCAACCGAAAAACCACTTCACTGTTGGTATTATCGACGACTTGACTCATACACACCTTGACGTTGGTTCATTCCAAACCAAAAAATCGACTTTCAATGCGATGTTCTATGGTTTAGGTTCTGATGGCACGGTAAGTGCTAACAAAAACTCTATCAAGATTATTGGTGATACAACCGATGGTTATGCACAGGGTTATTTCGTATACGACTCTAATAAAGCCGGTTCGCAAACTGTTTCTCACTTGAGATTCGGACCGGATCCTATATATTCTACTTATTTGATTAATGCTGCCAATTTTGTGGCATGTCATCAATATAACTTTATAGAAAAATACGACATTCTTGAAAGAGCTAAAAAAGGTGCTACTTTCTTGCTCAATGCGCCGTTTTCTAAAGATGAAGTATGGGATAAATTACCTAAAAGAGCGCAAGAGCAAATTATAGAAAAAGAAGTGAAATTCTATGTCATTGACGCAACAAAAGTAGCTTTAGACGCTAACTTAGGACGTAGAACCAACACAATATTACAAACGTGTTTCTTTGCCATCTCAGGTATTCTGCCAAAAGAAGATGCTATCAAACGTATCAAAGAAGCGATTGTAAAATCATATTCTCACAAAGGAGACGCGATTGTTCAAATGAACTTTAATGCGGTTGATAAATCTATTGAAAACTTATTTGAAGTAGATTATCCAAAACAAGTAACCAGCGATATCGCCTTAAAACCATTTGTGGTTGATGCAGCTACCCCGTTTGTAAAAGAAGTATTGGCGATGAGTATGGCAGGAAAAGGTGATTTATTGCCTGTAAGTGTCTTCAAACCCGATGGTACTTTCCCAACAGCGACCAGCCAATATTCAAAACGGGATATTGCAGAGTTTATTCCTACATGGGATGGTGATGATTTCTGTACACAGTGTAACAAATGTACAATGATTTGTCCTCATGCGGCGATTAGAGCCAAAGTTGTGACTGAAGATAAAACACAAGATTTCCCAAGTACGCTGAAAAGTGTAGCGGCCAAAGGTCGTCCATTCGGCAAGGATGAAAAATATGTACTTCAGGTATCGCCTTATGACTGTACCGGTTGTAACCTTTGTGTAGCTGTTTGTCCGGCTGAAAGCAAAGAGGTTGAAGGTATGAAAGCCATCAATATGCATCCGAAAACAGAGGTTGAGAAAGCTGAAGTTCAAAACTGGGATCACTTTATCCAATTACCGGATTATGACCGTACATTGTTAAAAACAGACAATGTCAAAGGGTCTCAATTCTTAAGACCATTAATGGAGTTCTCAGGAGCTTGTCCGGGTTGTGGTGAAACACCTTATATCAAATTGTTAACACAATTGTACGGTGATAATATGGTTATTGCCAATGCTACCGGTTGTTCATCAATCTATGGTGGTAACTTACCTACAACACCTTATACTGTTAATAATGACGGTCGTGGACCGGCATGGGCCAACTCATTGTTTGAGGACAATGCCGAATACGGACTTGGTATCAAACTGGCTTTGAATAGTAAGCAAAACCGTGCTCAAAAACTGTTGAAAGCATTGAGAGATGACGTAGGTGCAGAATTTGCCGATAAAATCTTGATGAATGAGGAAAATGATGAAAAATCAAAACAAGAGCAATTAGCTGATATCAAAATCTTAGACGAAAAACTTAAAGGTATTGATAATGAATACGCCAAAGAATTGTTACAGATTTCTGATAACCTGAGCAGTAAGCATCTATGGATTATCGGTGGTGACGGTTGGGCTTATGATATCGGTTATGGTGGACTTGACCATGTGTTGTCTTCCGGAGAAAATGTAAATATCTTAGTTTTAGATACTGAGGTTTACTCCAATACCGGAGGTCAAACATCAAAAGCTACACCGATGGCCGCTAGTGCCAAGTTCTCTGTAGCAGGTAAAACCAGCAGTAAAAAGGATTTAGCACTACAAGCTGTGGCTTATGGTAATGTGTATGTCGCGCAAGTTGCTATGGGTGCTAAAGACATGCAAACTGTTAAAGCGATACAAGAAGCGGTTGCTTATCCGGGACCATCTATTATCATTGCCTACTCACACTGTATTGAGCATGGATATGATATGGGAGAAGGAGCGGATCACCAACAAATGGCTGTTGATACAGGATACTGGCCATTGTTCCGTTACAATCCGTTAGCAGGTCAGGGTAAAAAATTCAGATTGGATTCTAAACCACCTAAAGAAGCCGTTGTTGAATTCTTTAACTCTGAAGCGCGTTTCGCCAGAGTGAAAAAAGTAAACAAAGAATTTGCTGAAACCCTTCAACAAAAAGCGCAACAGCATGTTGATGAAGAGTGGGAGCGTTTAGAATTGTTTACTAAACTATAATTTGAAAACTCTTTTATAGATTTATAGAAAACCACCTGTCACGGGTGGTTTTTTTTATTAAATTTGGCATAATCAAAAAATATTAATCGTGAACAATAAGGTTTTAATTACCGGTGTAGCCGGATTTATAGGTTTTCATTTAGCGCGTTTATTACTTAAGCATGGTTATGAAGTTGTTGGTATTGACAATATCAATGACTATTATGATCAGGAACTTAAGCTCATAAGGTTAAGTGAGTTGGGTGTGGATAGAGGTCAAATAGTAACTAATGAACCCGTACAGGGCAAAATTGTTTTTCAAAAAACAGATTTAAGGGATATAGATGCTGTTTTTAAACTGTTTGAAACCCACAAATTTGATTATGTTGTCAATTTAGCGGCTCAAGCGGGTGTGCGATATTCCTTAAAAAATCCACAATCCTATATTGATAATAATATTACAGGTTTTCTAAACATATTGGAGGCCATCAGGCTTTATCCGGTCAAGCATCTGCTATACGCGTCTTCGAGTTCTGTTTACGGTTTGAGTGAAGCAATACCATTTTCGGTTACCTCGCACACAGATCATCCTATGGCCATGTATGCAGCCAGTAAAAAAGCCAATGAAATGATGGCTCATAGTTATGCTCATTTATTCAATATTCCTTGCACAGGTTTACGCTTCTTTACGGTCTACGGTCCTTGGGGCAGACCTGATATGGCTTTGCATATTTTTACAAAAGCTATAGTAGAAGATAAACCATTTGATGTGTATAACCACGGTGATATGAGTCGTGACTTTACCTATGTAGATGATATAGTAGAGAGTCTAAGACGTTTATTACCAAAACCACCACAACCCGGGAACCCTGATTTTAACCCCGAAAACCCGAACCCGGCTATCAGTTCTGCGCCTTACCAATTGTTTAATATTGGGAATAATAGCCCTGTAGCCCTTATGGATTTTATTAAAGCCATAGAAAAAGCTCTGGGTAAGACCGGTAAAAAGGTTATGAAACCCATACAACCGGGCGATGTACCGGCTACTTATGCCAATGTTCAAAATTTATTTGATTATATAGATTTTAAACCTTCTACAAGTATAGAAAAAGGCGTTAAAGCCTTTGTTGATAAATATTTGGAGCTGTATGTTTAAGGTGATTGTTTTCTGATATTAAGGGAGCTTTGTCATTTTAATATCTGTATTTCCAAAGATTGTATTTCAATTTTTCCTCTATACGTCTTTATTTTAGACTTAGGTTTCTTTCTTAAATTTTCATACTCAAAAAATAAATAATATTTTTCATCTTTGAGTAAATCAAAATTTAATAGTATTTTACCAATAGGAATACATATTTTTTTTACACTATCCGCTTCTATTAAAACATATTTAGGTATGTTTATCGGATCTGCCTCTGACTTTCTAGTGGGTAAAACTCTCATTCCATTAGCGTCTTTAAGATATAGTCTTGCTAATAAACCATGAGTATAAAACCAGATATCCTGTTTTGTACAATTTTTGACATTAAAGCAAACAGTATCATTATTTGAATGTCCTTTATCTATATTTATCTTTATTTCCTGTGCCATCAGCACTTGAAAACTGCAAGTAAATATTATTAAATACAGTATTTTCATAATTCAAATCTTTTAGGAATTAACTGCCAGTATCTTAACCAATCAGACTTACCTAGAACGCAAAGCATAATTTATCCTTCTACGGATCGATTGCATCGTGTGGTGGTTATATAAATCAACAATAATATTCCAAAATTAATAAATTTTCTATTAATCTATTATCTATAGCACTGATTTCCAGATTTAAGAATTTATAGTTCACCTATTTTTCTTGTCGTTTTGTTCTTTATTCTGTTTTCCCAAACGATACAATCGAGCGGTAGCAAGGTATTAATAGCTCCCATTATGGAAACTATTATTAAATAAGGTACTTACTATCCTATAAACTGTAAAAATTATTTTTTGATCACTTTATAAGAACCTTCTTCACGGGTAGTATTTACTTTAACGATATAAGTTCCTGAAGGTAAACCACTCATATTGATAGTAGTTTCAGGTGTGTTTAATACTTTCTGACCTAAAAGATTGTAAATACTTACATTGATGATGTCATTAGTGGCTTTTAAATTTAAAATATCATCTACAAGACTTGGATACATTTTAAACCCTTCAATAATGTTATCTTCAATTGAACTCATAGCTTCATCTCTCAATTCCCAGGCACAAGTAGGGAAGGATTCACCTAAGGTCGAGCTATAAGGAATCCATGATGTCACTCCGAATTCTAATATATCTTCAGGGTCTATTATTTGAACCTGAGCCGCTGAGTTTTCAGTTGTAGAGCCCATCCAACTCCATGGTTTAATATATTCTTGCTCACTAAAAGACCCCGTAGCATAAGCACTTACAGATAGCCAATAAGATCCGGCAGGCAATATGACTGCTGAGCCGCCATTGGCTTCTTTGATTTTGATTGACTTGAAGTTTACTTCACCATCATTGTTTGCTTCAAGCGTAAATAGCGATGGATCAATATTATGTAATTCGAGAACACCAGTACCGGATTGTGAAGGATTTCCGGCAGGAACACCACTGTTGTCCTCGTAAATATAAACATTTATACCTACTAAAAGAGAACTGTAATCAATGCCGTCTTCTACATAACCATAGACATCTAATTCACCTAAAGCAGTCTCTTCGGTTAATTCAAAGTTGTCAGCACTAAAAATACCTGAGTTTTCTTCAGAGGATTGTATAGACAGCGTTCCGTATTCAGCGTCTGCAGGTCTGGAAATAACAACATTTTGTGCATGTAATGCAATACTTATGATAAATGTGAGAAAGGGTAAAATAAAATTTTTCATAAATAGTAAATTTAAAAGTTTAAAGTAATGTTTTTAGGCTGCAAAAATAAATCATTTTATTGATTCCTGACCGGTTAAAACAGTTTTATTTAGATTAATTAAAAATAATTTTTTGGATTGCTTGGTTAGTCTTTAAACTTCATTTAGTAAATTGTTTTGTGTTGTTAATGAGTTAGTTATAAAAAAATATTATTTATTCCTGTAATAGAAAAATCCGGTTTGATATCAAAACAAACCGGATTTTTTTTAATGCTTATATCTATTTTGAGATTAGTATAGAAAGTCCTTGTTTTAATGTATGACGAGTCGGTTTTGCTTTTGTGCTAACTTATCGTCTACAACCCATATATAAATCTCCGGGCTTTTTTGCTAATCATATTTTTGCACAAACTCTTTCGTTTTATCTTGCAGCTCTTCTGTGTTTAATCGATAGTTAAGTGACCGTCAAATCAATAATCAAATTACCTGATTCTGAAATAACAAAATCCCTCATAAACAAGATTTTTTAATCATTATTTACTCCTTTATTGGCTCTTTTGAACAACAGAAAAACAAACAAAATATCAATAAATAGTTCATATTAATAGTCATTAAATACGATATCTACTCTGACTCTGAATTTGGGTTAAACTGAATATTGAAATACTTTAAATAATCCTCTATTGGTTTCATGCCCATTTTCTTTCTTCTTTCATTTACAGTTTCAGGATTTGCTAACTTATACAATTTGCCATTTTTTATCTGTGAACCATATATTTGAGGTTTGCCCTCATCCATTAAAATTCTATCTTTCATCAATGCATATTGCTGTTTAGATAAGTCTCCATTTTCTACGGCCTTCTCTACCAGAGGGAAGTACTTTTTTCGATACTTCTTAGTAGTATGTTGTAGCCCCAGCCATATGGCGTTCATTTGTTTTTGAGTTACCTCATTTAATGTTGGCATACCGCATTTTTCAATAATACTAATTACTAATTCTTGATTTCTGTGGTCTTCTTTAGCATATTTTATGAGGTCATTCGCTTTTCTAATCCTTTGGTCACTTTCATAAACCTCGCTCAAGATTTGTTGTTTTTTACTACAATCAACTTCAATGATATCTATTGATCCCACATAAACAAACTTATCTCTATTGATATAAAGAAATATTGATATCATTAAAATAAAAATTGCTAATACACCTAAGAATATTTTCGTTTTTTTCCTCATGACTTTATTTATTTTAACAGTAAACATTCATTTTACCGTGCAATAATAAGGGAAAAAAAATTAGAAAAGAAAGCTTTTCACATTTTTTGTTTAAACGATTTTGAGACTAAAATAACATGAGTTCGATATAAAAAAAGTAGATTTTTATTTGTAGAAAAAGCAGGAAGTACACATATTTAAAGTGTAGAAAAACAGACGTATAAATAGTTTTCCACTGTGCTTAGTCACTAAAACACGTAAAAACATGAAAAACATGCTTTACACACTTTTTGGGATGGTATCTGATGTTTTTTGATAAAGTAGTTTCTGCTAGTTGTACAATGCGTTATAAAACTTAATACTCTTTTTAGAACAGTATCGAATTATACTAGAAAAAGCTGTCTCATATAACTATTGAGACAGCTTTTTTTGAAATATTAAATTGTAGGCACGTTTAAAAGTAAGCCTAAATTTAATATGTTATCACTTATTTTTTGATTACTTTATAAGATCCTACTTCACTGGTAGTATTCACTTTAACGATATAAGTCCCTGAAGGTAAACTACTCATGTTTACAGTAGATTCAGGTGTGTTTAATACTTCTTGGCCTAAAAGATTGTAAATACTAACATTGATGATGTCATTAGTGGCTTTTAAGTTTAAAATATCTTCTACAAGGCTAGGATACATTTCAAAACCTTCAATAATGTTATCTTCAATTGAACTCATAGTTGCATCTCTCAATTCCCAAGCAAATGTAGGGAAAACCCCTGATTCTAAAAGTGAGGCAATAGTATTCCAAGACGTCAATTCTGCACCAAATAAATTTGAAGGATCAATAATTTGAGCCTGAGCCGCTGAGTTTACAGTTGTAGAGCCCACCCAATGCCATGTTTTAATATCTTGAGCGCTAAAAGTTCCCGTTACATAAGCACTTACAGATAGCCAATAAGAACCGGCTGGTAGTGTGACTGCTGTGCCACCATTGGCACCCTTGATGTTGATTGATTTGAGATGTGCAAGACCTTCAGTGTTTGTTTCAAGCGTAAATAAGGATGGATCAATATTATGTAATTCTAAAACGCCTGTACCGGTTTGTGAAGGATTTCCAGCAGGAACACCATTGTTGTCCTCGTAAATATAAACATTTAAACCTACTAAATGAGAACTGTAATCAATACCGGATTCGACAACACCATAGATATCTAATTCACCTAAAGTAGTCTCTTCAGTTAATTCAAAGTTGTCAGCACAAAAAATACCCACATTGTCTTCAGAAGATTGCGTGGAGACAATGGCATCGTTACCGTCAGCCGGTCTGGAAATAACAATATTTTGTGCATTTAATGATGTAACCATGATAAATGCGAATAAAAGTAAAGTAAAATTTTTCATAAAAAATAGTTTTAAAAATTAAAAATTTGAAATAATATTAAGTGATACAAAAATAATTTTTTTCAATGTTAAGTGATACAAATATTACAAAAAAAAATAGGATTAATAATTAATGTTATCATTACGTAATTATAATTGAAATAAGTACAATTAACCTGTGTAGACTGTTTTGATGATTAATCAACAGTCTGGTCATAACCGGGTAGATCTTCTAAAAACTCATAAGTCTGTTTCCTGAAATTCATTTTACAATAAAAATGTTGGAGACCGTTAGTCAACATGAGATATTGCGCGTTGAGTGATAAGTTATAACGTGCAATTTGGTCAAAGGTAGATTGCGTGATTTTGATATGGGGTGCTTTACACTCTATTATGATATAGGGTTTCATATCATGATCAAAAATGACAATATCTGCCCGTTTATGAAGTCCGTTAATCGTAAATTGCCGTTCAACAACCATCAATAGGGGATTGTACCCCTTGTTGTGGATAAGGTATTGTATGGCGTGTTGACGTACCCACTCTTCAGGAATAAGAATGACATATTTTTTACGTATCTCATCCCAGATATAGGTTTTATTTTCCTTTGTTTTTAGCTTAAAATTATATGCAGGAAAATGAAGTGGTATCATAGAGTAAAGATACTAAAAAATTGTAATATATCTATTTATCAACCAAAGTTTTAGTTCGTTTGTCGGTTGGGTATAAAAAAATCGCCTAAAATTAATTTTAGGCGATTTTTGAGTTTTATAACACCCAATACTCTTTGCTTAAGTTAGTATCAGGTATGATACGTTTAAAAAGAATTATCTTTTTACAATTTTGAAAGTACCTTCGTTTCCGTCTATAGAAACACTAACCATATAAACACCTGTTTCTAAGTTAGAGAAATCAACAGTTTGTTGTAACATATTTGGTGTACTACGATAAACTTCTTGACCTAATAGGTTAGAAACACTGATTTCGTTGATAGAAACATCAGCTTTTAGGTTAAGTACATCATTTACAGGGTTAGGATAGTAAGTAAAACCTAAAGCTTGTAAATCTTCTAAAGAACCTGTTCCACCAGATGCAACAGTTACATCATCTATTGAAATAAAATCCATATCAGTTACATCATGATGTCTAAAAGCAATATAGACAGTAGATTCACCTGCAAATGACGAAATGTCAAAAGTGTGATTAACAGGTGTTCCAGTATTACCATCGTCTCCAAGAACTTCTGTCATTTGTGTTTCAGAAGCTTCTAGTGAAGCTATATCATTAGAAGTACTAACATATAAAGAATATTTTTCTTCATCCCAAGATGCTGATGCAACTTGTGTAATATAACTAATTTCAATAGTTCCGGAAGCACTTGATAAGTCAATAGCAGGTGAAATTGCCCAGTTATCCGGAGTTAAGGGTGACTGCATCCATGATCTTGAAATCAATGATACTGGAGTGACTGGGTTACCATTACTATCATTAATTTGAGTTGCTGACCAATTGTTTCCATCTCCATCAGCATCAATTAATGTCCAATCAGAGATATCAAAATCATTAAAATCGTCAGACCAATAAACTGTTTGTGCAGATGCTGCAGTAAAAAGACCGACTAAACCTAAAAAAAGTAAAAATTTTTTCATAAAAATAAAGTATTTTGTATTATTGATGGGTATAAAAGTAGTAAAAAAAAATAAAATAAAAAAAATAATTATTAAAAAATTATACTTTTTATTGAAATAATGTGATATTATTTAGTTATTTAAGTTTTTTGTTATTTAGTTAGAGATTAAACCCCTGCAATTTTATTGAAAATACTTTAGTTTCTAAGTATATTAATGAATCAGTCGATAAATTCTTGTATGGATTGCATATGTGTTTGACTATTGTCTTTTGGTCTTTATACTTAGTATAGCATAGGCTTTAATCGAGGTATTACAAATTGTTGATAAAGTCTAACATCCCTTGAACAAGCGCTTTTGCAACAGGTAAATCAGGATTAATATAGGACATCTTATTCTCAAGTTCTTGACCTTCTATAGTTTTAAGGACATGATTCATGTCTTTAACAACCAATAGTTGAGCGTTTGTTGACAAACTGTGCAGATGTTCAGCATCGGATACCGGTACTTGCAGGTCTTTGGTGCCACCTACAATTAATACGGGAACTTCAATGTCTGTAATATAATTTTCAGGATTGTATTGCATCCAACTGATTAAAAAAGGCTGTACTGAAGGTCTGAACATAGACAGAAGAGGCGTTGGATTTATATCTTTTATAGTCTCTCCGGATTTAAGCGCTTTGAGAATATTGTTGATGTCTTGGTCGTATTGTGGAAACTGCCGGTGGAGTTGTTGGGCTAGAGTCACGTCTATAGACTGTGATGCTCCGCATAGGGAAATGTAAGCATCAGCTCTTCCGGGTGTGGCAAGCATGGCAACCAGACTACCCTGACTGTGTCCGGACAAAATAATCTTATCATAAATGCCTTGAGCTCTGAAATAATCGGTTACAGCTTGGGCTTCGTTGATAAAGTTTTTAAAATCTATGTCTTCTTCTTTAAATCCTTCTTGTTTCAGTTGATGTATAATGCTTTTGTCATACCTGTAAGTTGATATCCCTTGTTCAGATAAAGCTTCTGCGAGAAATTTAAGACTGTTGTTCTGTAATCCGGTTTGATTCCCATTACGGTCCGTTAGTCCGGAGCCCGGTATAATAATCACTAAGGTTTGTTTAACAATATTCTTAGGGGTTAATAATGTGCCGTAAACACTATCCTTGGCAACTGGTATATTGAGGTTTTGTTCAGTATAATTCTGCGCAACAATATCCCAAACGTATAGAGTTAAAAGAAACAAGAGTATAATCCTTTTCATATACACTATATTGGTAAAGTTAGTCGATACTACTATTTATGAATTAACAGAATCCCGTGACAGGTTCTATTTTTCCTTTTTTTCACGTTCTAAAAGTGCTTTGAGAAGACCCCTGTGTACGACTATATTGACGACGTGCCATCCTGTTTTAGCATAAGAATTGAGTAGCGCTTCAAAATCAGCGTCTTTTTTAAACGGGGTTAGTTTCTGATGTATAAATTTGTATTCTTTCATAATTAAGTTTTAATAAAAACAATAGATTTTCAATGATTATTAATTGAATAATTAAATGATTGCTTTACATATTCTTTTGATCAAGCCCGGCCCTTCATAAATAAACCCGGTATAAAGTTGTACTAAATCTGCGCCGGCATCCAATTTTTCAAGAGCATCTTTAGCACTATGAATACCACCCACAGCGATAATAGGGAATGATTTGTTGGATTGTTCTGCTAAGAATTTGATAACCTCTGTACTGCGATTACACAGTGGTTTGCCACTTAACCCTCCTGCACCAATAGCTTCTACTTTATCCTGAGGTGTGCTGAGATGATCACGGCTTAGGGTAGTGTTAGTGGCGATTACACCATCTATTTTAGTCTCGTTGACAATATCTATAATGTCCAGCAGTTGTTCATCTGTTAAATCCGGAGCGATTTTTAAAAGAATAGGTTTGCGTTGAGGCTTGGTGTTGTTAATGGCTTGTAGGCTGTTTAGTATATTACTCAAAGGTTTTTTGTCTTGTAAAGCTCTTAAATTGGGGGTGTTAGGGGAGCTGACGTTTACGGCAAAATAATCAACATAATCAAATAATGAATTGAAACCTTTGATGTAATCATTGACAGCTTCTTCATTCGGTGTAATCTTATTCTTACCTATATTACCTCCTACAATCACTTTGGAACGTTTACGTTTGAGATGTTTAACAGCTTCATCAACCCCTTTGTTGTTAAAACCCATACGGTTTATAAGGGCTTTATCTTCAGGTAAGCGGAAAATTCGTTTTTTAGGATTACCGGGTTGTCCTACCGGTGTCAATGTTCCTATTTCTACAAATCCAAAGCCTAAGGCTCCCAATGTGTCAATAGCTTCAGCATTTTTGTCTAATCCTGCGGCAAGCCCTACGGGGTTGGGAAATTTTATTCCGAACAGCTCACGTTCCAGGCTCGGGTGTTTGACCTTATAGATACTTGAAATCAATGAGCGACATAAGGGTAGGCGTTGCAGGTTTTTAAACCAAAAAAATAAAATATCATGAATACGCTCAGGGTCAATCAAAAAAAGTAAAGGACGTATAAAAACACAGTACATCATTCGGTATATGTTAGGTTAGTTAATTAAAAAGCAAAATTACTAAAATAACCTTAGCTCTGTAATGAACCATTAGACATAATTTTATATTATACTTTATAATCGATGTTCGTATAAGTGGTTACATTCTTTTTTAGTATTATTGTAGGTTTTGTATAAAAGGTGTTATACCATCATGTAATCAATGGTTTGCGTTTTATTTATTAAAACAAATTACCGGATTATTAATGTTTATAGCCGGAAGATTGTTGTATACAGATCTTTTTCGGCTGACTCTAAAATCAGATGTTAATGAAACAATCACTTAAACCTATTATGTTTGTAGGTACCGGTTCCGATGTAGGTAAATCTGTACTCAATGCCGGTTTTTGTCGAATTTTTTTACAAGACGGCTACCAACCAGCACCGTTTAAAGCGCAAAACATGTCTTTAAACAGCTATGTAACACCGGATGGTTTAGAAATAGGAAGGGCTCAGGCTATGCAAGCAGAGGCATCTGGAATTGATTGCAGGGTAGAAATGAATCCCATATTACTCAAACCTACGAGTAATAAAACATCTCAGGTGGTACTCAATGGTAAGCCGGCGGGTAATCAATCTGCTAGAAGTTATTTTTTTAAAACAGACAGACAAGTGTTATTCCGGGAGGCTATTAAGGCTTATCAGACCCTCGCGGATACCTATAATCCTATTGTTATAGAGGGTGCCGGCAGTATCTCTGAAATCAACCTTTGGGATAAGGACATCACCAATATGAAAATTGCAGTGGCTACACAAGCCGCTACCTATCTGGTGGCAGATATTGACAGAGGCGGTGTATTTGGCAGTGTTTACGGCACTTTAGCTTTATTGCCGGAGGAAGAAAGAGCCTTGATTAAAGGGATTGTCATCAATAAATTCAGAGGTGATTTGTCCTTATTTGATGAAGGCAGAAAGATGTTGTACGAGTTGACAAAAGTTCCGGTGGCAGGTGTTATTCCTTATTTCAGGGATATATATACGGAGCAGGAAGACTCTGTAGTCATCGACAATAAAAAGGCTACAGCACAAGAAGGAAAAATCAATATTGCTGTTGTTTTATTACCGCGTATGTCCAATTTTACAGATTTTGATAATCTGGAGTTTGTTCCTGAGGTACACTTGTATTACGCCCATACTCCTGATGAAATAGCCAAGGCAGACATCATTATGTTGCCCGGAAGCAAAAACACGATTGAGGACTTGGAGTACCTCAAAGAGAAGGGGATTGACCTTGTCATTAAAAAACATGTTGATTCCGGCAAGCAACTCTACGGTATCTGTGGCGGCTATCAAATGATGGGGCGAGAGATAAGAGATCCTTATCACGTGGAAACTACCAGAGATAGGGTAGAGGGGCTTGATTTGTTACCCCTGACAACCACCCTGACAAAAACTAAAAAAACAGAGCAAACTCAATTTACTTTTTTAAATACTCCCCAAACTTGTTCCGGTTATGAAATACATATGGGAGAAACCCAACTAGATGCTCAACGTCCACTGTGTACAACGGCTCATGGTGTCGATGGTTTTATGCTCAATGACAAGGTCTGGGGAACTTATATCCATGGTATTTTTGATAATGCTGTAGTTGTTGAACATATTTTAAAACAGATTAATCCCGGTATAAGTGTTGATTTGAATTATAAAGCCTTTAAAGATAAGGAGTACGATAAACTGGCGGCTTTGATTCGTGCTTCTGTAGATATGGATTATATCTACAGTACATTATAGTTTAGTTTGACAAGTGTTGAAATGACATGATTCAGATAACAATAAGGTGCTTAAAGTGAAAATTTTAACCTTTAGTAAATCAAAAAAACGGCAAGGTTTTTGATGTAAATGTTTTGTTGAACCGGAGACTTATTGATTTAGTCAGTAAACTCTCAATACGCCCGCTTTTACAAGGTGTGATTGGTTAGTGTCATTAGTGTTCATGAGTAAATGTTAATCGTTAAGAATTGATGAATAATTAACAAATTTTTATTTTTTTGGACAATAATTTTGATATTTGAAAAAACTATTTAACTTTGTATCGTTAAGAAACTTTAAAAACCATCCTTATAGCATAACTCTACTCCAATAATAAATACACGAATAGTTGAGGGTAAACCCTTGACTTTAATTATTATAAAGTTATGCAAGTATTCAACGAATCTTTGTTAATAAAATCCTATATAGCCGGCGATGAATCGGCTTTGGAAGAATTAATCTACAAGTACAAGAACAGAATCTACAGTTTTATATACAATAAAATTTCTGATAGAGACATAGCGGAAGACATTTTTCAAGAAACCTTTATTAAGGTGATAAAAACGATGAAAAGGGGTAGTTATAAAGAGCAAGGAAAATTTTTACCTTGGGTTTTACGTATTTCGCATAATCTGATTATAGACTATTACCGAAAAGGGAACAAACTACAAGCCGTAGAATTGGGTAATGATATTGACATTTTCAGTTTTATTGCAGATGGCGAGCTTTCTGCGGAAAATGAAATGATCAAAGAGCAAATTTTCTCAGATTTAAGAAAAATGATTCAAAAATTACCCGACGACCAAAAGGAAGTTTTAATTATGAGAATGTATAAAGATATGAGTTTCAAGGAGATAGCTGAAGAAACTAATGTCAGTATCAATACAGCCTTAGGAAGAATGCGTTATGCATTGCTGAATTTAAGGAAGCTCATTGATAAGCATAGAATTATTTTACAAGCTTAGACAATATTATCATCGTAAGTCCGTTTTTTTTTATAAACACAGGATTTATGATGAAATTTTACACTAAGAAAACAGACAAAATATTGTCACCGAAATTATCAACTATTCGTTTTTTATTAGATTATTCCAAATCGTTCCATGTGGTTAAAACGACCAAAACCAATTATCCCATAGAACTGCATTTGAATTAAGAACAGCCACCTGTGAGGTGGTTTTTCTTATAGGTTTTTTCTACCGATAGCCTGATAAATCTCGTCTTTATCTTTATTCCAGCCGCGAGCGGGAGAATACTCCCTGCCATAATAAATGATTTGCAGATGCAATTTGTTCCACAAGTCTTTTGGAAATACTTTTTTGGCGTCTTTTTCTGTTTGCGTAACGCTTTTACCATTGCTTAAATTCCAACGGTACATCAGTCTGTGGATATGTGTGTCCACAGGAAAAGCGGGCACTCCAAAAGCCTGACTGATGACTACGCTTGCCGTTTTGTGACCCACGGCCGGTAATGCTTCCAAGGCTTCCATATCACAAGGGACTTTACCATCGTATTTATCAATAAGAATTTGCGATAAACCGTGAATTCCAGCTGCTTTAGAAGGAGAAAGCCCAACCGGTTTTATTATAGTTCTGATCTCTTCTACACTCAGTTTTATCATGTCATAAGGGTTGTCTGCTTTATCAAAAAGCAGCGGTGTTATTTCATTGACTCTGGCATCTGTACTTCGGGCAGACAGGAGTACAGCAATGAGTAAGGTATAAGGATCTTTATGTTTTAGTGGTATAGGAACACTAGGGTAGATGCGTTCTAAAATGTCTATGACTATTTGTGCACGTTCTTTTTTGGTCATCTGTAAAAGTAAAAAAAAGTCGGGGTGTAAGGTTACACTCCGACTGTAAAAGATTGTATCAACTATTAGAGATATCTAAGTAAGAAATCCATAAGCTCTTCCTTAAGCTCATAGTGTAGTTTGATATAAATTTTCATGTCGTCTCTCAAGGGATGTTGTTCTACACGTAATCTTCCATCTATTTCTTCATTCATATCAGTAGATTCTATAATTCTTCTTTTCTTACGTATCTTTTGGAGTAATTGTCCTATGACTTCTCTTTCGCGTATGATTTTATTTTGGTACCCTTCAAGAGCTGCCATCACATCTTTCCCGGGAGTTCTAGCGGCAATATCTTCTAACTTTTCCTCAAATTCATGGATTTCATTCTTATGAAATTTCAATTCTCTTTTCCAAACATCCAAATTGAATTTAAGGTCACTTAAATATAAAAGTTTTGTGTGCATATGTATAGTTTTTATAATTTATTTTTGAAAGTCTAAAATTACAATTTTTAATCAAAAGCAGGCGCCTTTTAACAAATTTTATTAAAATATATTTTTCAAAGTATTGTAATCCATATAATATATGAATTTTATAGACAATTGATGGTTAAACGGCAAACTGAAAAATGCGTTATAATTAGCATTAAAGCCCATATCTGCCCATTCGTTACTGTCCTGAATGGCATTTCTGTATAAAGCAGTAAGCTGACTTCCCGGTGCAAATTCCCAGTTGTAACTGAGATCAAAATTCCAAACATTATAGTTGATGTTGTGATTGACTGCATAGGATGTCTCAGACAAGGTTCCATCGTGGTTAAGCACATAAAATTGCTCGTCATACTTTACAGGTGTCCAATTGTATCTTGCTGAAATGTTTAAGGCAGATTTTGAGGAGAAATTATAGGTAATCTTGGTAGAACCTATATGATTTTTTACCTGTCTGTTACCAAAGATGATAGCATCATCTACCACATTTACAAATCCTTTTTCATTGGTCGTGTGGTTATAACTAAATTTAAATTTCAGGTTGAAATGGTCATTGATTCTTATTCTGGGGGATAGTCCCAGACTTAGCCCCTGATAAGGCAGTATTGAGGTGTTTTCTTTAAAATAAGAGCAATCAATATCATAAGCAAACCGCTTTCTGTAATCTGAAGAAACCCATGTAAAAACACCTTGTGCGGGATTGTATATGACGAATCGGCCGGCTACTCTTGGTTCGTAGAAGTCTTTTTCTTCACCCAGTCTGAAGTTAAATCCTCCACCAAATGAAAACTCTTTTTTAGTGGTGAATCTCGCGTTTACATGCATATGACTTCCGGTGTAGATTGAGGGCTTGTACAGCCTGTCGTAACCAAAATTCATAAAAACGGAAAATCGATTGAAGTATTTGGTAGGTTTAAAAATCCTATAACTGTAATTGAGGTATGTAGAAGTAAAATTGTTGTAATCCTGAATGCCAAAGTCATTTTTACTATACTTTTTATCAGATAAGTCTGCATAAATGCTAAATCTATGAGCGCCACTTATTTTTGAAAAACTCAGGTCTCCCTGAAAACCGGTTTCTAATTGATCTGCGTTAAAAATATTGCTCAGACTCAGGTCTGTACTGAAAGAATACTTATTATCCAAAAGGCGTATATCTGCCAAAACAGAAGATACATTAGCATCGCTGTAAGATCCTCCTCTCATTACATTTGAATTGACAAAAGTAAGTGAGGAGGTGTTCTTGAATTGTTGATCCAGGACTAATGCCGAATAATTGGTCCAGGGACTTGTTAGGACTTTACGTTCGGTGCCGGCCACTTCATTTTTAATAACGGCATGGGCTTCTTGAGTAATGGCGTTAAAAACCCCGACACCTAAACCGGCATGTGTTCTGCCACTGAGTTTTATAGCATTGAGCAATTTTGTTTTATCCGGATTTTCAATAATTGTTTCGTTATCACTCAAGGATTCATAGGCTTTGTAATAATCAATAGGTGTCTGTCCTATACGTCTGAAATATAGTAGATTGCCTTTTGAAAACATTTCGGTGCCTTCTGTAAAAAAAGCCCGTTTTTCATCGTATTGTTGTTCAAAGGGCCCCAGGTTTAAGACAACATCATCGTAGGCTGTTTGACCAAAATCAGGTATAAGTGTAGCATCTAGTGTAAAACTTTCATTGATACCGTATTTGATATCCATCCCACCACTAATAATTGAAGAGTATTGTCCTTTATATAGATCTACACCGGCCTGAGCATAGGGGTAAAAACTCAACCGGATAGGGGCGTTGATGTCTTTTAACCCTTTAAGAATACCGGAGTACTCAGTAATATTTCCTTTGGTTTTGTCAATAGGATTCCATGAATATTGTTCTTTTGTACTCGTTATTTTCCGGTGAAAGTTTATCCCCCAATGATGTACATTAGCATTAGAAAAACGCAAGGCAGAAAAAGGAATGTGCATTTCCACTAGCCAACCTTCACTCGTAATACGGGCTGCACTCTTCCATACGGCACTCCAATTCCAATCTTCACCATTGGCTGCTGAAACTTTGGCATCTGCCTGTGTACCGGTACTGTTGACATAAAATTCTAAATCATTGATACCGTCATTATAGGGGTTTATACTTATGATAAAGAAATCCGCTTGGCTAATATTATCTCTGGTTGAAAATTGACGGTCTATTTTTTCAGGTTCATTATCATACATT
>PDQD01000041.1 GCA_002747695.1 Flavobacteriia bacterium | reverse complement strand
AACTAATAACTATACTATCTCAATGAACTTATTCTAACTCCGAACATTTTTAAACAATCCTTTGTCGTTCAAAGCGGGTGCAAATGTAGAAATAATTTTATTACCTCCAAATAATTTTTGAAAAAAAATCACTTTTTTCTATTATTTCTTTTTTGCAAATTAACAAAGCATCAAAATACAGAGGTTTATTCTACGACACCTGTTTAGAAACACGCAAGATACAACGTTTTTATTAAACACACAAGCAGATTTTTAAATTATCCATAAATTTCACTTTTTTTATCTTTTTAGTACACTTTACATTTGTATTAATTTGTTTTATTAGTTTTACAGCATAATCTTATTTAATATAGATATGGAAATTCAATCACGAGATCTGCAAATCATCAAAATCTCATTAGTCATTATGACTTCTGTTGTAGTATTATTTGTGTTAAGGTTATTTTCATTTGTGTTTATCCCACTTTTTTTAGCCTTGCTTATTTCAATGTTATTACTTCCGGTTATGCATTGGTTTACCCGGAAAAAAATTCCCAACTGGCTGGGGATAACTATTATTATTCTAATGAGTGTACTATCTATCTGGGTTGCTTTTAAGATTTTTCAAAATACTGCTATAGAATTATACCAATCAAAAGATGATATTATACAATCTGCAAATGCTAAAATCAATCCTCTTATCAAGGATGTAAGACAAAATTTGGGTATGAGCGGTGAAGATTCCGGTGCGCGTGTCAATATAGAACGCTTTATAGAACAGAATTCAGGTTCTATACTGAGTAAAACAGGAACATTTATTTCTGCATTTTTTATGACAGTCTTCTTCCTTATTCTACTACTTACGGGGGCTAATTTATTTGAAGTTTATATTGCCCGTATTTCAAATGATGATAAAGGCTGGATACAAATATTCAGGAATATTATTGATGCTCTGAACGGATTTATCAGGGTAAAGATTTTTGTAAGTCTGCTAACCGGCATTGCCTTTAGCATCATCGTCATGTCTTTTGGCGTAAAATTTGCCCTGTTTTGGGGGTTTATGGCTTTTTTATTGAACTTCGTCCAACTCATAGGTTCCTATGTCATCACCATTATTCTCATCTTATTCGGTTTTGTAGAAATTGATGTTTATAGTAACCTTATAATTTTTAGCAGTTTGCTTATTCTTACTCAGGTCATCATAGGTGGTGTTCTTGAACCTATATTAATGGGTAAGAGTTTTAAGATGAACACCATTACTATTTTGTTAAGCTTAGCTATATGGGGATTTATCTTTGGGGTTGCCGGATTGGTACTGGCCATACCCATCACTGTTTTCCTTAAAATGGTATTGGAGCGTATCCCAATGACAGAAAATATAGCTAAAATGATGAGTAGAATCAATTAGATTTTACTGAACCTATTTATTATAAACGTTATTGAAACAACCTATATATAGTGTATCGTTTCTTTTTCACAAACAGCTCTGTTATTGACTTCAATATATCGAGTCTCAATGATAGGCTATTATAACACTTGACTATTTTTCAACTGTCTAAACCGTCCCTACCCGGCTGACTTTAATTCATAACAGCTCAGTCATTATGATATATGTAAATGGAGATGAAATATAATGTTTCTCTTAACAGCCATGGACAATAGCTATCCAATAAGGTCAATAGCAAAATAATCTTATCATAACCTGAACCTCATAAACTCTTTATCCCAAAGTAAATGTCCCCTACAAAGTCAGCCATAAAAAAAGCCGCCCGGAAAGGACAGCTCTTTATAATGTCGTTATACAAAAACTATTTTCTGAAGTTTTTATATTTATTTTTAAACTTATCAATACGCCCAGCAGTATCTACAAGTTTTAGTTTTCCTGTATAATACGGATGAGACGTTCTGGATATTTCCAGTTTTACCAGCGGATACTCTACACCATCTACTTCAATAGTTTCTTTTGTTGTAGCTGTAGACTTTGTGATGAATATATCATCATTGGACATATCTTTAAATGCCACTAATCTGTAATTGTCCGGATGAATACCTTTCTTCATTATTTATACTGTTTATTTTTGAGTGTGCAAATTTAATACTATTTTTGAAACCACAAAACTATTATTTGTTTTTTATGTTATTTAGCGTTAAATTATTTTCTGTCAGAAGTCTCATCTTCATTTTATTCATAGGATTAGGAACAGTGTCTTGTCAAAAAAAGTATCAATTCAGTATTCAGGCACCTGATAAATTAAAGGTCAATCAAACACTCAGTATTGATGTAACCGACAAATACAATCATACATATGATTCTGTGGTGTATTACCTGGATTCAAAACGGGTGGGGCAAGTACCACTTGACATAAGCAACGAAAAACTGGGTAGACGTATCATAAAAGCCGATGTTTATTACGATGGTCAGCACAAAACTTTGGTAAAACCTGTTTTATTTTTTGCCGCTCGACCTCCTAAGGTTTATGATTATAAAGTCATCAATGTTTTCCCGCATGACACCGGAGCTTATACACAGGGTTTGGAATACCGCAACGGCTATCTATATGAAAGTACAGGTCAACGCGGAGAATCAAGTCTGCGTAAAGTCAATCTAAAAACAGGAAAAGTGTTACAGCAAGTAGATTTATCACCGCAATACTTTGCGGAAGGTATGACTATCTTTGGGGACAAGGTCTATCAACTGACCTGGCAAAGTGGTAAAGGATTTGTTTATCAGTTGAATGATTTTAAACAACTCAAGACCTTTGACTATAAAAAAAGTAAAGAAGGTTGGGGGTTGACACATGACGATAAGCACCTTATCAAAACTGATGGTACAGCACGTGTTTGGTTTTTAGACCCCGAAACAGGTCAGGAAAGCCATTTTATAGAAGCCTACACAGACAAACAAAGTGTAACTAACCTCAATGAACTGGAATATATACAAGGTAAAGTCTATGCCAATGTATATCAGAAAAATATTATCCTTATTCTCAATCATGACAATGGTGCTATAGAAGGCGTCGTAGATCTGAACCCCTTGGAAAAAGAAGTCAAGAAATCTCAAAACCTCGTTCCTCAGGATGAAGTACTCAATGGTATAGCCTATGACAAAATAAACAACCGTATTTTTGTAACCGGCAAACGTTGGGGAAAACTATTTGAAATTGAGATCTTCGAACGTCAGTAGCTATTATTTAATTCTTTTATCGTGAAACCAACTAAACCATTCTTACCGTATATTATTGCCATACTCACGTTTGTCGTGGTGTCAATCGTTTATTTTTACCCGGTATTAGAGGGTAAAGAAATATTACAATCAGACATAGTTCAGTTTACAGGGATGTCCAAGGAGATTCAGGATTACCGTGCGACTTACGGCGAAGAGCCTTATTGGACCAATGCTGCTTTTGGTGGGATGCCCGCTTATGTGGTGAGTGCCTTATACCCTAATGACATCATCAGGGATATAGATAAGGTCATAAGGTTTTTGCCGCGTCCCGCAGATTATTTATTTCTGTATTTCATAGGCTTTTTTATATTGATGATGGCTTTCAAAGTCGATTGGCGTCTCGCACTGATAGGAGCTTTGGGCTTTGGCTTCACCACTTACTATATTGTTATAATAGGTGTAGGACACAATGCTAAAGCACATGCCATTGGTTATTTTTCACTGGTTCTGGCCGGTATAGTCTGGACATACAGAAAAAAATATCTTTTAGGTTTTATCGTCACAACACTCGCTACAGCTTTAGAAATTGTTACCGGTCATATACAGATGACCTATTATTTATTTTTTGCCTTGTTTTTTTACGCTTTGTTTGAATTTTTCAAAGCTCTCAAAAACCAGCAGATTCCCGATTTTATCAAAAGTACAGCCATCGTACTTCTTGCAGGTATTTTGGCTTTGGGCATGAATGCCAATCATCTATTACCTACCAAAGAATATTCTACAGAAAGTATTCGCAGTAAAAGTGAACTGACACTCAAACCAGACGGGACACCAAAAACGAGTAATACTGCTTTGGATAAATCCTATATCACAGAATACAGCTATGGTATTACTGAAACATTAAACCTGCTCATCCCGAGGTTTATGGGTGGAGGAAACTTTGAAAATATAGGAAGGAACTCAGAAACCTATCATTTCTTAAAATCTAAAATAGGCCCCAAACAAGCCAAAGATTTTACTGAGCGAGCTCCTATGTATTGGGGAACACAACCCATCGTGGCAGCACCTGCATACATAGGTGCCGTGCTTATATTTCTTTTTGTTTTAGCCTTATTTAACCTCAGGTTGACCCAAAAATGGTGGATGTTAGCAACTATTTTACTGGCTCTATTGTTAAGTTGGGGTAAAAACTTCAATTTTTTAACTGATTTTTTCATCGATTATATTCCATTGTATGACAAATTCAGAGCTGTATCCAGTATTCAGGTTCTCATAGAATGGCTGGTTCCCGTAGTCGGTATTCTGGGATTACATCACATTTTATTTAATAAAGAAAAACCGTTAGCATCTAAAAAACAATCTCTTATCACTACACTTATGATTGTAGGCGGATTGACATTAGCAATAACGCTTTTAGGTGGCAGTTTGTTCAACTTTGAAAGCCCGATAGATGCTCGGTACGAATCAATGTTACCCGGTATTACAGATGCTTTGATACAGGACCGTAAACATCTGTTAATGATGGACGGTCTTCGGTCTTTAATTCTTATTGCGCTGTCTTTTGGTGTATTATGGATAGCACTATCAAAAAAAGTCAGTACAAACGTGGCCATTATAAGTCTGGGTGCACTATTGGTATTTGATGGTTTCCAGATTGCCAAGCGCTATGTAGATAATGAAGATTTTGTCAAACACAGCAGAATTGTAAAACCCTTTCAACCTTCGCCTCAAGATCTTGAAATCCTAAAGGACACCACCCACTACAGAGTTGCCAATTTCACAGTCAATCCTATGAATGACGGTAGCACATCATTTTTTCACAAATCCATTGGCGGCTACCATGCCGCTAAGCCCCGAAGATATCAGGAACTCTTTGATTACCAGACATCCAAAGGCAATTTTGAAGTACTGAATATGCTCAACACCAAGTATTATATTGGTGCTGATGACACTAACCAACCAATTGTAAAATTGAATCCGGAGGCTTATGGTAATGCCTGGTTTGCTTATCAGGTTCATTGGGTAAAAAATGCTGATGAAGCTATTCAAGCTTTAGATTCACTCCAAAAAAGTGTTGCGGTATTGGATGTCAAATACAAGTCTGAGGTACCGGAAAACCTATGGATGCAGGATTCAACAGCCCGTATCACATTAGAACAATACAAACCCAACAAATTGGTTTACAAATCCACTTCACATCTGCCACAATTGGCCGTCTTTTCAGAGCAGTATTATCCGCATGGTTGGGAAGCGTCTATAGATGGTCAAAGAGTAAATATTATGAGAGCCAATTATCTGCTGCGTGCTTTGGTCATTCCTGAAGGAAAACACGAGATTGAATTTACTTTTGATCCACCTGTAGTAAAACAGGGTGCGCGATGGAGTATGATCAGTTATATCACCTTTATTATATTAGTGGGACTCGGGGTGGTATTGATATATTTAAGAAAAAAATAAACGGTTACATTTTAACAATACTAAATTTAAACGTAGTTTTGGCGGTTTTTAACAATTAAAGCATTATGACTGAAAACGATAGAAGAATACGAGAAAAATTCAAGCCAAAAACTTGGAATGAGATAAAAACCAATGATTCATGGGCCATCTTTAAAATCATGTCAGAGTTTGTAGAAGGCTACGAACGCTTGAGTAAGATAGGCCCTTGTGTTTCTATTTTTGGGTCTGCCCGAAAAAAGGAAAATCACCCTGATTATATTTTAGCAGAAGAAATAGCCTATAAACTCACACAACATGGTTTTGGGGTTATTACCGGTGGAGGACCCGGAATTATGGAAGCCGGTAACCGCGGTGCCCACAGAGGAAAAGGTATTTCTGTAGGCTTAAACATAGAGTTACCATTTGAACAACACGACAACCCCTATATCGACTCCGATAAAAGCCTTGATTTTGATTACTTTTTTGTAAGAAAAGTCATGTTTGTCAAATACTCTCAGGGATTTGTAGTCATGCCCGGCGGTTTTGGCACTATGGACGAACTGTTTGAAGCTATTACACTTATCCAAACCAACAAAATAGGTCGTTTTCCTATTGTCATGGTAGGTCGCGAATTTTGGTCAGGTTTGTTTGAATGGATCAAAAAAACATTGTTGGCAGAAGGTAATATAAGTGAAGATGATTTGAAACTTTTCAGACTTGTCGATACTGCAGACGAAACGGTTGAGCATTTTGTGAAATTCTATGACAAATACCATTTATCGCCCAACTTCTAATGTCTCGGATTAATCTCAAAATACTATTTTGCAGACTAATCCTATGGTGTTCAATAGGGTTGTTTAGCCATCAGTTACTCGGTCAATCAGAGCTTAAAGTAATGACATACAACCTCTTGAATTTCCCTACCACCTTGTATTACAATGATGCGGTAAGTGATTTTATGCCGCGCACCTATGTTCTTAAATCAATTATTGATGATTATGAACCGGATCTGTTATTGGTCTGTGAACTGGAAAATATACAAGGTGCAAATCTCATTCTGAATGAAGTTCTTCACACTGAAGATCACAAATACAGCTGCCCTGATTTTGTGTATAACCAATCGTCAAAAGATCGCAGTTTACAACAGTTTATCTACTACAACAATCAAAAACTAACACTTGAATCACAACATACGATACATACTGCGATAAGAGACATCAACCATTATGAGTTTAAGTTAAGCATTTACAATCAAGCGATTTATCTCGATGTTTTTGTCGCACATCTCAAAGCCGGCGGTGGTTCTAACAATGAGAATAAGCGTCTTAAGATGGTCAAGAAACTAACAGAGTATCTCGAAAACATACCGACTGACCATTATGTTATCTTTGGAGGAGATTTCAACCTCTATGATGCAGATGAACCGGCGTATCAAAATCTGTTATCTACAAACAATGCTATAATTCTAAAAGATCCGATTGACCGCTATGGTAACTGGCACAATAACGCTGATTTTCAGGATATTCACACACAGTCACCTTTGACATACAATGGAGGATTTCAAGACAATAGTGGCGATACAGACGGAGCAACCGGAGGTATGGATGACCGGTTTGACTTTATTCTGGTATCTGAAAACCTGCTGAACAGCTCAGACCTGTATTATGTTGACGGTACGTACCACGCCTATGGGAATAACGGGAATTGTTTTAATGACAACATCAACGACGTCTCATGCAATGGTGATTTTTATTCTCAGGAACTCAGAGACCAATTAGCAAATATGAGTGATCATCTGCCCGTAGTCATGACATTGCAAACACCCCAGACATTGTCTGTAGAAGGGATCTTATCTACCTCAAAGCTTAGGTTTATCAGTCCCAATCGATCTCAAAAAGAATTATTATTGGTTGCATCAGAAGATTTATTGGGACATACATTGGTCATCTATAACCAAATGGGACAAAATATCAAAGAATTTACAATCGCCCATCAAAATATCTCACTGGATATCAGTGGTATGTCTCAGGGTGTTTATTGGTTGACCGTCAAAGGCATACAAGACTCACATCTTCCATTAAAATTTATAAAAAACTGATGGAATGAAAAAGGGTATTGTTTTGATGATGGTCATAGCACTGACTTCCGTACACTTGTGGTCTCAGACGAAACAAGTTGAGTTAAATATAACACTCGATGATATCAACCACACCTGGCGTATCAATCAACATATACAATACACCAACAACTCCAAGGACACATTGTCCACCATACTTCTATTGGATTGGAATCATGCTTATGCTGACAAACATTCACCACTGGGTCAACGTTTTTTAGAGAATTATTCCAAACGTTTTTTTTTCTCCACCGAAAAAAGCAGAGGTTATACACAAATTAAAACTATACAACAAAACGCTGATCAGCTTAAATGGCAAAGACCTGAGAATCATCCGGATCAGGTTCTGTTAGACTTATCCGGTTCCCTTCTACCGGGTGAAACAGCTACATTAACACTGGTGTATGACATCAAACTACCGGATGCTAAATTTACAGGTCACGGTTATGACGATAATGGCAATTATCATTTAAAAGACTGGTACCTTATTCCGGCTGATTACAAAAACGGGCATTGGTCAGGACAGCCTAACCTCAATATAACCTCCATCAATCACTCGCCTGTAAAAGTAGATTTAATACTGCATTGCCCTGAATATTATACTATTGAATCAAATTTAAAAGTTGATAAAGATGCTGAGGTTTATCACTTGTCAGGCAAAAACACAACAGGTATTAAACTCGAAGTTATAAGAGGAAACCCCTTTAGAACATTTGACACCGAGCACCTGAGTATAGTCACCGATTTTAATACAGAACTAAGTGACCAAACTCTGGAAAATCAGCTTATCAATCGTCAAATAAAGTTTTTAGAAGCTAATTTCGGAGCGTTGGAGAATGACAAAATAATGGTAAACCAATATGATTATACCCGAAATCCGCTCTATGGGTTCAATCAATTGCCTGCTTTTTTAAACCCTTTTCCTCAATCTATGACTTGGGAGTTGAAGTTTTTAAAAACACTGACAGACACTTATATTTCAACTTTGATCAGTGAACACAACAAAAAAAAGGATTGGTTATCAGAAGGTTTGACGCAATACATCCTCTACCAGTATATCGCCACCTATTATCCCAATGAAAAACTCATAGGTAATATAGCCAAAATATGGGGGATTAAATTTTATCATATTGCAGACTTACCGTTTAACGACCGTTATTTTATAGGGAGTCAATACAACTTACGCCAGAATTACGATCAGGATCTGAAGACCCCATTAAAAGATTTGACCAACTACAACCGCCAAGTGGGACAACCGTTTAAGACGGTTAATCTACTCTTGTATTTTGAAGATTTTTTTGGGGCTACAATCATTCAAAGGCTGATTAAAGAAACTTTAAACAGAGCTCACCCGTCAACACCCAACAGTACTTATTTCCTAAAGAGAATTAAAGCACTTGCCCCAATCTCTATGGATGCCTTTATAGAACAGATGTATTCTGAAGCTCCCAGAATGGATTACAAATTAGTAAGGGCAAAGCCTCTGGGAGATTCTATACAAATACGTTTAAAAAACAAAGAAAAACTGAGTGCCCCTATAAAAATTGCAGGTATGCAAGGGGATTCATTGGTGTCTGAATACTGGTTGACCCCAAAAGACAAAAAACAACAATTTATATTACCCTATAAAGGCGAAACACAATGGTATCTGGATCCCAAAAAATCCTTACCTGATGTTAACTTTAACAATAACTTTATAAAAACAAGTTCCGGTATTTTCAGAAAACCCCTCACCATCAGATGGCTTTCTGATGTTGATAATGCGACCAAAACTCAAATATTCATAGAGCCCAGTTTTTCTTACAATTTCTATGATGGTATATCATTAATAAGCGCCATCCACAATAAAAGTATGTTTGAAAAAAAATGGCGGTTTACATTGTCTCCGGCATATAGTTTTAAAAGTCAGGACATCACCGGGTCGGCTTCCTTTAAATATCATAAGTATATAGACCATAAAAGCATCAATAGCTATAGAATAGGTTTAAGCTCGAGTTACCACCATTACAAACCCACGCTGGCTTACAGAACTCTGTCTTTTTATACCAACATTTTTTTTAAACGCAAACATTTGAGGGTGCCTAGACATAGTGCAGCCAATATCAGCTTTACATTAATCGATAAAGATCCCGATCCTACATCTGTATCGGACAGCAATTACAACAATTATGGCGTACTATGGTTAAATTATTATTATTCCAATCCGGGGATTATCAAACGGTTTGCGGTCAGTCAGGATCTGGAAATAGGGAGAGCGTTCAGTAAATTATACGCTAAGGTGATCTTCAGGAGCTTAATTTCTGAGAACAGACAGTTTGAAGCCCGTTTTTTCAATGGAATATTTCTTTATAACAAAAGGAATGATGATTTTTTCAGTTTTGGGGTTAACCGTCCCAATGATTATTTATTCAAGTACGACTATCTCGGGCGTTCAGAATCTACGGGTTTTTTAAGTCAACAATATATAAGAAATGATGGCGGATTTAAAGCTGTAATGCCGGTCAAATATGCCAATCAATGGATAAGCGCTGTAAACACCAGCACCACCATTTGGCGTTGGGTAGAACTCTATGCAGATGCAGGTTTAGTAAAAAACCACAATACCCCGGTATTTTTTGTTCATGACACAGGTATCCGGTTGAACTTTGTGGACAATATGTTAGAGGTTTATTTCCCTGTACACTCCAACAATGGCTGGGAAATCACGGAACCTGCTTACCATGAAAGAATCAGATTTGTTCTTACGACCAACCTCAATAGTATTTTCTCGTTTTTTAAACGCGGTGTACTCTAATATAATCAGATGAGCATTAAAGTTGTAAACCCGGAATCTATCTGTAAAACATAGGGATTGCAATAGAATACTATACTGGTAAATATTTATCTGAATAATTAATCCAAGGGCTGTCCACCCTCTTCTGCAACTTTTTGAATAGCCAAAAATTCTTCGGGTGTAAGATCCCCGTAGAAAAAGTTAGTAGGGTTTACCGGTCTGCCATCTTTATGAACTTCATAATGCAAATGTGTTCCTTTAGAAAGTCCTGTATTTCCCATATAACCAACGACATCTCCCCGTTTTACCTTTTGGCCTTTTCTCACCCCAAAACGGCTCATGTGGGCATATATCGTTTCATAGCCGTAACCGTGATCTACATAGACTACTTTACCAAAAGAACGACTGGATTCTGCTTTGGTAACGGTACCGTTACCGGTCGCATAGATTGGCGTACCATGTTTTCCTACCAAATCAATTCCATTGTGTGGTCTGACAATTTTTAAAAGCGGATGCATACGCATACCAAAACCGGAAGCTAAACTAATCATCTGTTCTTTCCTCACCGGCGAAATAGCCGGTAGAGAAGCTAACATATCTTCCTTGTTTTCGGCCATTTTTACAATATCATCAAGGGATTTGGATTGTATAACAATACGCTTAGACAATTCATCCATTTGCTTGGTAAGATCCATAATCAATTTTGAATTATCAAAACCTTCAAGCCCTTTGTAACGGTTGACGCCCCCGTAACCTGCTTTTCTCACTTCTTCTGAAATGGGTTTAGCCTCAAAATACTGTCTGTATATCTTATTATCTCTGGTTTCCAATTCACTCAATCGCTCAGCGTGTTGCGTCTCTTTTTTAGCCAATAATTTATAATTCAGTTTCAAATTATCGACTTCTCTCAGTAATTCTTTCTCTTTGGGCGATTCAAAAATGTAACTCAACAGAAAGAAACCCAGAAACAAATTAAGCACTACAGCACCTACAATCACCAGTGTACTAAACCAGAGTCGTTTCTTACTGCGTCTAATTTTTTGAAACGATAGCGTTTCCGGATCATAATGATATTTTACTTTTCCCATTAGAGTTAAAAATCTTATTTTTGCTGATGTTTTACAGCTTTCGATTTTACAAAATTAATATTTTTATTAATAAGATTATGTTAATTAAAGGCTGCTGAAAAGTTTAAAAAGGAAGTGAGCCTAATATTTGTTTTTATACAGGTTTTAGATTACAGCCACTTAAAACCCTTATTTTCAAAACAATAAAACAGTTCTAATTTATTGTTTTGAAAGTTTTTCACGCTTTTCAGCAAACCTTTGTGAGTTGTTAAACACATTTGAATATTAATTCATTATAACCTGTTAGAAACAAACATCAAAGCCGTTGGGGCTTTTCTATTCAATCACTTGAAAACATAAAATCGTGTTTTAAAAATGATTATAATTGTAGTTTAATTTTTTTATTGATAACCTATGACATCCAATAATATCAGACAAGCCTTTTTAGATTATTTTGCATCAAAAAATCATCAAATAGTAGATTCTGCACCCATTGTATTAAAGAATGACCCGACACTATTATTTACCAATGCAGGGATGAATCAATTTAAAGATTATTTTTTAGGGCATGATACACCCAAGCACCACAGAATAGCCGATACTCAAAAGTGTCTTAGGGTATCCGGTAAGCACAATGACCTGGAAGAAGTAGGTAAAGACACTTACCACCACACCATGTTTGAAATGTTGGGCAACTGGAGTTTTGGTGACTATTTTAAAAAAGATGCTATCGCATGGGCTTGGGAATTGCTTACAGAAGTTTACGGTATTGAGAAAGACCGCTTGTATGTCACTATTTTTGAGGGCAGTGATGAGGATGGTTTAGGAAAAGACGAGGAAGCTTACAACTTTTGGAAAGCCATTGTTCCTGAAGAGCGTATTTTATTGGGTAGTAAGAAAGATAATTTCTGGGAAATGGGTGATCAGGGGCCTTGCGGACCATGTTCTGAAATTCATGTGGACATCAGAGATCTGGAAGACCGTCAAAAATTAGATGGGGCTACACTGGTGAATCAGGATCATCCGCAAGTCGTAGAAATCTGGAATCTTGTATTTATTGAATTCAATAGAAAAGCTGACGGTAAACTGGAAAGTCTTCCCGAAAAACATGTGGATACCGGTATGGGCTTCGAACGTCTGTGTATGGTATTACAAGGCAAACAATCCAATTATGACACCGATGTCTTTACGCCGTTGATTGCCGAAGTAGAAAGCATTGCTTCAAAACAATACGGTAGTGATGAACCTACAGACATTGCCATGCGAGTCATCGCAGACCACGTCAGAGCTGTTGCCTTTGCCATAGCCGATGGCCAATTACCCAGCAATACCGGTGCCGGTTATGTCATACGCAGAATTTTAAGACGTGCCATTCGTTATGGCTTTACATTTTTGGATTTACACCAACCATTTATCCACTGTCTCGTCCCTACTTTAAGCAAGCAATTGAGCGCAACTTTTCCGGAACTAAAACTACAGAACGATTTAATCATCAATGTCATCAGAGAGGAAGAACAATCATTCTTACACACACTGGAACAAGGACTTAATTTGTTAGAAGAACTCATTAAAAACTCTGATGGTAAGCGCATTTCAGGGGTCAAAGCCTTCGAATTGTTTGATACCTACGGATTTCCCAAAGACTTAACGGCACTTATTTTAAGCGAACGTCATATGACATTCGATGAGGAAGAATTCAATACAGAGATGACTAAACAGAAAGAGCGTTCACGTGCAGCTTCTGCTACCTCTGCAGATGATTGGGTTATCCTGAACGATTCAACTTCTGAAGGATTTGTAGGCTATGACACTTTAGAAGCTGATGTAACTATTTTAAAATACCGTAAAATCTCAACCAAAAAAGATGGGGATCAATACCAAATTGTACTTAACAAAACCCCATTTTATGCTGAAAGTGGTGGGCAAATGGGCGATACAGGTGTCTTAACCTATGATGATAAAGTAGTCAGTCGTATCATAGACACCAAAAAAGAAAACAATCTTATTGTACATCTGACCAAGACTCTCCCCCAACCTGTTGAAGCTACTTTTAAAGCAGTTGTCAACCACTCAAACAGAGTACTTACCGCCCGTAACCACTCTGCCACGCATTTATTACATCAGGCCTTACGACATGTTTTGGGCAATCATGTAGAACAAAAAGGTTCTGCTGTATATGCTAAGGGTTTACGTTTTGACTTTTCACATTTTGCCAAATTGACACCTGATGAACTTAAAGCTGTTGAAACATTTGTCAATGATAAAATCGCACAGTCTATTCCTCTGACAGAACATCGGGATGTCTCTATTGAAGATGCTAAAAAAACCGGTGCCATGATGCTTTTTGGAGAAAAATACGGCGACCGTGTACGCATGATACAATTTAATGATTCAATTGAATTGTGCGGAGGAACACATGTACCTAATACCGGAGATATCTGGTACTTTAAGATTGTTTCTGAAAGTGCCATTGCTGCAGGGGTAAGAAGAATAGAAGCCATTACTTCACAAGAAGCACAGAAATATCTCTCTAAATCACAAGAGGCATATGAAGCTGTCAAATCATTATTAAAAAACCCTAAAGACCCGGTCAAAGCCGTTGCCTCTCTTCAGACGGAAGTGCAGGATTTAAAGAAAGCTTTGGAGAAGCTTCAAAAAGCTCAGGCTAAAAATGCCGTAAATGATCTGAATGACCAATTGACCGCTGTTAATGGCGTTAACACACTGATCACACAAATGGACTTAGACCCTAAAGGCATAAAGGATATCTTATTCCATCTGGGCAGTAAACACGATGATCTTTTTGCCATTATTACCAGTGCCCATCAGGGCAAACCCAGTATTAGTTGTTATATTTCCAAACCACTGACGGAATCCAAAAACCTCAATGCGGGAAATATCGTCAGAACTTTGGCCAAGCACATCCAGGGTGGCGGTGGCGGACAAGCATTTTTTGCTACTGCCGGTGGTAAAAACCCGGACGGACTTAGTAAAGTACTGACAGAGGCTAAAGCGCTCTTAAATTAAGAGAGATCTTTACCTGACTGACATATTGTAAAGATTTTAGATCTTGAGCTTTGGTATAACCCCTTAGTCGTAAGCTTATTCTAACTGGAAGGAACGTTATACTTTTTGGTAGTCTTTATTCATAATATTGAGAGCCATAGAAAACCTTTAGCTTTTGGCAATTAATGTATATATCTTAAGTTGCCTTTGGCTACATTATCCTGATGGCTCATTTTTTTTTACAATTTACACACATTTCATTCAATAACGAGTACCAACTTATAAAAAAAAACTACTTTTGCGCCCGCTAACTTTAAATAAATTTCGAGCGATGAAAAAACTAGTATTATTAGTTGCTATTATAGTTGGAACAACGCTTAATGCACAAAGTGTCAAATACGGTGTAAAAGCCGGTTTAAATATTGCTGACTACCACAGTGAAGGTTCAAATACTGGAAGTCCATTGACGGCTTTCCATGCAGGAACTTTTGTTGAAATTATGTTTGGCAGTCAATTTCATATACAACCTGAGTTAATGTATTCAATGCAAGGCTATAACGCTAATAATTCCGGTTCCGAACCCGGTTTTTATTCTTATACAACAGAAGGAGTTATCAAGGCTTCTTATCTTCACATGCCTCTAACTGCAAAATATTATGTTGTCAAAGGATTAAGCATAGAGTTAGGACCTCAAATAGGGATCTTAGTAGCTAATAAAGTTGCTTCCACAACATACGTAACTTATGAAGATTCTACAGACATTGAAGAGTATTATTATTTATCCGACAGTAAAGATAATGTTAACACCGTTGATTTGAGTCTTAACTTTGGAACAGGATATATATTAGATAATGGTTTAATGTTTGGCGTACGTCTGAATTATGGTTTAAATAAATACCGTAGTTCATCGGATTTTAAAAACCAAGTCATCCAATTTTCATTGGGCTATATGTTCTAAAGCCTTTATTGTAAAACCGATTATTTACCTCTCAATATTTGACGAAATTCAGATCCCAAAAGTAATGCTATAAACAGTATTATCCATTTTTGTGCGCGGTCTATTGTAGCCTTCACTTCCTACTTAATCTGTATTGTCTCTCAGACTTTTTAATTGTTATTTATTAGTGGATTATATTCTAATACAAACAAGTAAAACAGTTATTTAACCCATAGCTTATTATTGGGTTTAGTCTGTCAATGTCTCAGCACATCTGTTGCATTACCTAACCTTAGCAATGGACAACTATATCTACAGGCTCAGATGCCTTATCACTGCACTAAGTTAATGTCATGAATGATTCAGGTTATGTCTTCTGATACTATCAAAAAAACCGCTTTTCATTTTATACAATTAACATATCTTTTACCAATTAACATATGTTAATTTTAAAAATAATGTATATTTGTTCCCATTAACTATAAATTATACATTAAATGATGAAAAAAATCTTATTAGTTGTTGCTCTCATTGCAGGAACAACAATGTACGCTCAAGATATTCAATTGGGCGCTAAAGCTGGATTAAACATTGCTGGTTACCATGGTGAAGATGCTGTAGGCGGTAAACCTCTATATAGTTTTCATGTTGGTCCAGTAGCTGAATTTATGTTTACAGACAAATTTTCTGTTCAACCCGAATTATTGTATTCTCAAGTAGGTTCTGAAATTATTGATCGAAAAGGATCTTACTCAACCAATTTAGATGAAACAACTATTGTTACTGCCACAACAAATACCAACGGTGACACAAAGGTAAATTATCTCATTTTACCTATCATGGGAAAATACGATGTCTATAAAGGCATCCACTTAGAACTTGGTCCTCAACTAGGTTTTTTATTGTCTAAAAAAACTTCTACGACTACGACACTTACATGGCCTGATACTTTGCCGGCTGAAATACTTAGTGCATTACCAACATCTTCTGAAGGTACTGATACAAACACTGATGATTTAGCAAAATTAGACATCGGTCTTAACGTAGGTGTATCCTATAAATTAGATTCAGGCGTATTCTTAGGTGCTCGTTATAACTATGGTTTCAATAACTATTATAAAAACACAAATGAGTTTAATGACGACTTAAAAAATCAAACGGTTCAAATTTCATTGGGTTTTATGTTCTAAGACACCTCAATAACGCATAAAAAAAGAGCCTAAAAAGGCTCTTTTTTTTAGTTTTATTTTGAAGACTTATTAGCCAGTTGTCCGCAAGCTGCATCTATATCTTTGCCCCTGCTTCGCCTGACATTAACAATAATCCCGTGGCTTTCCAATTCAGAAATATACTGGTCAATAATCACCGGTGAAGCCTGCTGAAACTCTCCACCGTCTATAGGATTATATTCTATGAGGTTAACTTTAGCCGGTACTTGTTTACAATAGTCTATCAGGGCATTAATAGACCTTTGATCATCATTGACACCCTTCCAGACTACATACTCAAAAGTAATCCTGTTACCGGTTTTGCTATGCCAATATTGCAAAGCCTCCAAAAGCTTATCAAGATTGTTTGACACATTGACCGGCATCATACGGCTACGTACTTCATCAATGGCAGAGTGCAAGGAAACCGCCAGATTGAATCGTACCCCATCGTCTGCCATACGTTTAATTTTTTTAGGCAAACCAACCGTAGAAAGGGTAATACGACGCGGAGACATCCCCAAACCTTCTACTGAAGTGATTTTGTCTATGGCTTTCATCACATTATCATAGTTGAGTAAAGGCTCACCCATACCCATAAAAACTATATTGGTTAGTTTATGACCATAAAGCAACTCACTTTGCCGGCTAATGGCAGCCACCTGATCATATATTTCATCAGGATTGAGGTTGCGTTGTTTTTTTAAGCGTGCCGTAGCGCAAAAATTACAGCCCATAGCACAGCCTACCTGACTGGACACACAAGCCGTAGTTCTGTTTTCTACGGGAATCAAAACAGATTCAACGATTAACCCGTCATAAAGTCTGACGGCATTTTTTATGGTACCGTCACTAGAACGTTGCATGGTATCTACCGCAATATGATTAATGCTAAAATGCTTATCGAGAAATGCTCTGACGTCTTTGGACAGATTAGTCATTTCATCAAAAGTATGGGCGTTTTTTTTCCATAACCATTCATAGACCTGATTACCACGAAAAGCTTGCTGACCCTGAACTATAAAAAAATCTCTCAAAGCCTCCTTTGAATAGGAACGAATATCTTGTTTTTCCAATCTGTTTTATTTTTTACCAACCGGGGGTAAAGTTAATACCAAAAACTCCATTACTGTTTCCTTTTAAGCTCAACGGGAAAGCATAATAAGGTTCGATAATAATCTGCCCAAACACGTTGATTCGGGTCGAAATACCTGCACTATAGATAAATTGCGATTCATCAAAAGTTCTGTTGATATTATAATAATCACTGACACCCCATACCCTTCCTACATCAAAGAACAAATTGAGATCGGAAAATAAAAAACCTGATTTAATAGCGGCTAAACGCTCAGGCCCCGTAAACGGTAACCTTAACTCCACACTACCTACAAGCATTTTACTTCCCATTAAATCATTGGGAGTTATTGCATCAACATCTATTGAACTGGCACGATTAAAGGCTTTATAAGTATAACCTCTGATAAGTGTTTCATACCCCAGATACAATGGCGGATATAAACTGTTACCGGCATCATTCCCCAGCCTGTTGTAACTCAACATCCTACCGGCAATACCTATAGGTTTTAAATATTTATAATATCTGAGATCCCCAACGAGTGAAGTCATCGAAATTTCCCCCAAAGACTGTTTGACTTCCATTCTGTACCGGTAGCCATCCATAGGAGAAGTCATCCCAAAACCGGAGGTATCACCCACATAGGCCAATGAAAAATCCTGAACAAAAAACGAATCTCCGGCATCCAGATTACGTTGTCTTTCGTAACCAATATAGTAAAGAGTCTGATTTTCATAATAATTAATATAGCGATCCAATCTAAAGCTATAATAGTTGGATGAAGTAGAAGCTTCTAACCTTGTAACTTTTGAAAACGGATACAGCGCAAACACCGCCGCCTGTTCCTGAAACATTCTGTAAATATTGTAATTTTCTGCCAGTACTTCCAGAGGTTGGCCATTATAATCTATAACTTCTTCAGACAAATAATAACTATAATATCTGTGAGGTATATGGCTCAGGCCTCCTCCCCAGCCTATTCTACCATCTCTGTTTAAATAAGCGCCTTGGGCACCAAAATCCTGGATTTCGCCATTGAGTACCGCCCCCACATAGAGTTGGTTATTACCGAGTATATCCCCAAATAACATATTCACGCCACCTACCAAACCGGTACCATAACGACCGGCAGCAACACCAACACCTCCGCTACTGATATAATCCAATTTGAATTTTGGGCGATAAGGTTCCTGAACCATTCGGTCTGTTTTGGCGGGAATATCGTCCATGGCCAAAAGTTTATCGACGAATACTTCAGCTGTTTTCATGGAAGGTAATTCTGCTGCCGTATGATCGACATCAGTATATAAAACCGGTTGCACATCGGTAATGTCACTTCTATTGACATTATAAATATTATATTGAGAATCCTGGTATAAACTATACACCATATCATCAGTGGCAGATACTGTTAAGGCAGGAGCCATATGTGTAATGCCACTCACACCGGTAACGAATTTTGTCAACTGGTTGATGGTTTGCGTTTCAAAGTTATATTCATAAATATCTCTAAACCCTTCTCTGTCGGACAAGAAATACAAACGTTTACCATCATTGCTATACAGAGGGTTGAGATTATTAGAACGCTCAAACAAAGGTAAATAATCGACCTTTTTAGTCTTTAAATCCATAACCGCCACAGATAGTCTATACGCCGGTTTTTCAAATTCCTCACCTACCCTATCTGTAGCAAAAGCTATTTGATGACCATCAGGATGCCATACTGCTTGAATCTGACCGTAGTAATCATGGGTTAATTGCTCTACTTCTTTAGTCTTAACATCCATGACATATAAATTACTCTGACCATTGACTAAACCGGTAAAAGCCATTTTTTTACCATCGGGAGACCAGGCTAAATTATCAAAAGCCGGTACACCGGGAATAAAGAATTCATCTACAACTTTATTACGGTCAACATCGTGTACGACCACTTTTTTCATACCCTTACTGAACACAATAAAAGCATATTTCTTACTATCCGGCGACCATGCTCCTGCTGATTCAAAGCCATCAATTTCATCTAGATGCGAATTTTTGGTTCTTGTACGCAGTTTTTTTATGATTTTTCCGGTCTTGGTGTCTGCTAAAAATAAATCTATAGAAAACAGATTTTTTTCGGATAAAAAGATAAAGTATTTGCCGTTAGGGCTTACTGCCGGAGATATATTAAGACGTCCTCCATTTTTTTTATCAACTAATTTTGTTCCTAAACCATCGAGCTGTCTGTCTTTAATTAAAGGCTTATAAAAATTTTCAGTAGCTGTTTTCCAACGGACTGAAAAGGTATCTAAAGAAACACCTAACTCCCGTTCAAACGCCATTTTCAAACCTAGTCTTGCGGTTTCATTGTACAGCGTTTCTATTTTGTCATCACCAAAAGTACCGCCTACAAACGCCCAAAAATCATGACCAAATCTGTAAGGGAAATAACGGGATTCATTCAAATCTTTTACTGCCGGAAAATAGTCATAGGCCACAGCATCCCGCATCCACATTGCCGTGTGTTCATCTACACTACCTATGGACATATATTCTGCCAACCCCTCTGTCATCCATAGTGGAATATTAGCCAAATTTTGAAAGGATAAAGAATCTGACGCCCTTATCATATTGTACTGATGGGCGTGTACCAATTCATGTCCTAAAACATGATTTGACTGTGTAAATGTAGGCGTTAACGGCATGGTTACACGGTTCTTTAAACCTTCTGTTACACCACCTGTACTGGTTCCAATCAATCCGCTAACCACAGATGTCTGTTGGAAATCTGCATGATTATTATACAGAATAATCGGGATTTTATAGGCAAAACTATCTTTAAACACATAAGAATGTTTTTTTCGCCATTGTTCTGCATCTTTGATAAAACCGATAATGAGGGAATCGTTCTTTAAATAATGATAGGTTTCATAAGTATTGGATTCTACCACATTGAAATCAAATTTTTTATAACGCACTTTATTCTTCCCAAAATACTGTGCGTGGGCATTTGCTATAAACACAAAATTCAGGCATAATGCCATTATGATTTTCAGCGTTTTCATAAGATGAATGTTTAACTAAGCCAAAGTACAAATATTGTTTTTTTCGGTCAAGAATTTAACTTTTATTAACGTGAGCTAAGATAAGAAAAAACACTTTTTAATAAAGAATATACCTGAATTGTTCATTACACAACAAAAAAACTATCAAACCCGCATCAAAACTAACGTTTGACTATCCGATAATTAAGTATTACTTTTGGAAGCAAAATATCATTCGAGTTAGCTGACGGGATGTAATTTACAGAACCAATGACATTGAAAATATACAACAACCATAAACTTAACATTTTCGAATTCCACATTGTTAATTTGTTGGCAGGATTTTCACTTATACTAATGATACCCCACTTCTTTGGAGACTTTGATTATCGTTATATAGGGTATCCTTATAAAATCTTTACTTTTCTGATTTCTTTTTATATCATATACCTCAACTATGATAAAAAGTGGAATTATAAAATAACATTAGTTACGCTTTTTTTCTTCATTTATTTCATAAGAATAGTCTATGACTTGTATATCTTAAACATTGATTACACCAGAAAGCCCTATGAATATGTGGCAACTTATATTGCATCCACACTTATACCGGCTATCAGTGTGTTTTATTTAGATGAAAAAAAAATTAATTGGAGAAAAGTATTGCTTTACACTTATTTTTGCTTTTGTTTTTTTGCATCTATCAATATTTTATTCTCTGATTTTGTAGGAAACGAATCTCGTTCATCAGGTATTACACCTATGTGGCCTATTGGATTTGGACAAACAGGCACAACATTGATAATTTTGTCAATTTTTGTATATAATCTTTTCAAAAAGAACTTATACAAAATACTTGTGATATGTAGTTCGTTTTTGGGTCTTATTATCATTGTGATGTCTGCCAGTAAAGGGCCTCTTTTATCACTACTGTTTGCTTTGGTGATCTATCTTTTCACCATTGGTATTCCTAATATCTTCAAGAACATTTTATTTATCATTATGTTTTTAGCCTTAGCAATACTCGCTTGGAAAACCCATACTGTTCATATTGTGGAACGTATTACGCAAAGTATCCAAACGCAAGATCCTTCCACCCTTGAAAGGTTAGAAATTCTCAATCAAACGTTGATAAATATCAAAACAGATCCACTTTTAGGACATTCCTTTCTTATACAAACAGCACAACTAGATTCTTACTACCCCCATAATTTATTATTAGAAGCTTTTATGACTACAGGTATAATAGGAGGCATACTCTTTTTAGTTATAAATTTCATAGGTCTTTCTGAGGTTAAAAAAATCTTACATGATCATAAAAACATGTGGATAGTGTTTATTTTTATTCAATTTTTTGTCCAGACTTTCCTGTCTTTTTCTTTATATTCCAGTAATTATTACTGGGCATTGTTAATGATGATATTCTTAGTTTACAGCTCAAAAAAAACTAATTCATACCCGGACATTTCATCAAAGTAAACCCAAAACATTATTACTTTGTATGGTATATAATAGCGTTAAATCATTAAGATTAGGAAACCTATTCAAACCAACAACAGGGACAATAACTACACCTAAAACAGTTCATCGAAAGAAGAAATATTCTTACTGCATTTTTTCAAGAGATTCATTTAAAAAGTCATTGAATGGTTTCTGAATCTCATAAATATTCAATAGCTGTGTCAACACATCATCCTGTAGAAAAAAATCATTGTCAAGTTTATGGATGGCAGCGTAATCTTTATGTTTCAAAAAGTTAATATCCGGAAAGTCTTTAGGAAATCCTTTAGGCACCATTTTGAATTTATCCCCATATATCTGGGGAAAAATAAGCTTTAAACGTTTTATCATTAATGATATGTTTAAACGCTTCTGTATGATTAAAAACATGTTGACGTAAAGCGTTTAAAATACTACTTTCAGGATGATGAATACCACCACCTACAAAAGAGCGCAGGGCAAATACATCAAAAAAAAATCAATAAAAACAGTGTAAATATTTAAAAACAAACACTCTAACCTTTGTTTTAATCATACAAAAATCGCATACTACACTAATAATCAACACAATATACAGCCATAAAAAAACACAAACAAGTTAAGAACAATTTTTGGACAAATACCCGACTTTAGACGCTCTCACGGACAACTTCACGATTTAGAAAGCCTCCTTCTTATCGG
>PDQD01000040.1 GCA_002747695.1 Flavobacteriia bacterium | reverse complement strand
TCATCCATTAAAAAATATCAAAACGTATTTGTATAAATCATTTTTTTTACAGACGTTTGTATAACTTTTGAATTTACTGCATGATAAACACAAAAATTTCTACAGATCAACTTATAACTCAAATTATTTCAAGTATAGAAAACAATAAAGGTTTAGATATCAAAATGTTAGACTTGAGGAAAATAGAAAATGCTGTTTGCGACTATTTTATTATCTGCTCGGGCACATCAAACACCCATGTAGATTCTATTGCCTCTCATATACAAAAAGACATCAGTAAAACCACTGGCGAGAAACCATGGCACATAGAAGGTGAACAGCGTGCGGAGTGGATTTTGATGGATTATATCAATGTCGTCGTTCATATTTTCCAACAACCCCAGAGGGAACATTATGACATAGAAGGCTTATGGGGAGACGCTGAGATTACAACATTTTCTGAAAACTAAAAACATGACACAAAACACTGATAATAAATACAACTCTTCTCCTAAAAACAGTGATAAGCAACCGGAGAAAAATCCTTTTCAAAAAAAGGATTTAAAAAACATCAAGCGCCCTAAAATGGGTATGAACTGGCTGTATATTGCCATTTTTCTATTTTTAGGCTATCTGTTAATGACCAATACTGACCCCAGTAAAGGCGCACATGACATTTCCCTTACCCAATTTGAAAATTATCTGACACAAGGTGATATAGACAGTGTTTTGGTCTTTGATCAAAAGCGTTTGGCAACAGCTTACCTCAATAAAGCTGCCGCTGACAGAGATGAACACCTCAACGCCTCAAAAAGCAGTTTTTTCAGCTCAGTTGACAAACCTTATTATACCTTTAGATTTGGAGATCTCAAACATTTTCAGGAGTCATTGGATAAGGCTAAAGAAGAAAAACACTTACTACAATATAAGTTAGAATCTGCCAGTGATTGGGCTATGATACTGACCAATCTATTGCCCTGGATTATCATCATAGGTGTATGGCTTTACATCATGCGAAGAATGTCTATGGGCGGCGAAGGCGGTGGACCCGGCGGTCAGATTTTCAACATTGGTAAATCACGCGCCAAGCTCTTTGATCAGGATCAAAAGGTCAAAACAACCTTTAAGGATGTGGCCGGGATGGAAGGCGCCAAAGAAGAAATGGAAGAGTTGGTAGATTTCCTTAAAAACCCTCAAAAATACACCTCACTGGGTGGTAAACCACCGCGTGGCGCATTGCTGATAGGTCCTCCGGGTACCGGTAAAACATTGATTGCAAAAGCAGTTGCCGGTGAGGCTAATGTACCCTTCTTCTCTCTTTCAGGTTCTGATTTTGTAGAAATGTTTGTAGGTGTAGGTGCTTCGCGTGTCAGGGATTTGTTTAAGCAAGCTAAGCAAAAATCACCTGCCATTATTTTTATTGATGAAATTGATGCCATAGGTAGAGCCCGAGGCAAAAACAATATTACCGGTGGTAATGACGAAAGAGAAAACACACTCAACCAATTGTTGACAGAAATGGACGGTTTTGGAACAGATACCAACGTCATTGTCGTTGCAGCAACCAACCGTGTTGACATATTAGATAAAGCACTCTTACGTGCCGGTCGTTTTGACCGTCAGATATTCGTTGATTTACCGGATAAAAACGAACGTAAAGAAATATTTACAGTTCATGTCAAATCCTTAAAACTCAATAAAAACGTAGATTTAGAGTTTTTATCTAAACAAACACCCGGTTTTTCCGGTGCTGATATTGCCAATGTTTGTAATGAGGCGGCTATTGTGGCTGCCCGAAAAGAGCATAAAAGTGTAGAACATCAGGATTTTCTGGATGCAGTAGATCGTATTATCGGAGGTTTAGAAAAGAAAAACAAGATCGTTACAGAGTTAGAGAGACGCACTATTGCTTTCCATGAAGCCGGCCATGCTGTTGTCAGTTGGATGACAGAGCATGCGGCACCGTTGGTCAAAGTAACAATTGTCCCCAGAGGGCGATCACTGGGAGCTGCCTGGTACCTGCCTGAAGAACGAATGATTGTGAAAACAGACCAAATGCTGGATGAAATGTGTGCCACTTTAGGTGGTCGCGCTGCTGAGAAAATCATTTTTAATGAGATTTCAACAGGTGCCCTCAATGATTTGGAAAAAGTCACCAAGCAAGCCAGAGCTATGGTTACTATCTATGGTTTGAATGATAAAATAGGTAACCTTACCTATTACGATTCGTCTAATCAAGAGTATGGTTTTACCAAACCTTACAGTGAAGAGACGGCAAAGCTCATCGATGTAGAAATCTCAAAAATCATAGAGAACCAGTTTGAACGTGCGGTCAAAATATTACAAGACAACAAAGAAAAACTAACAGAATTAGCCGAACAATTACTGAAGAAAGAAGTGATATTTCAGGATGATTTAGAAAAGATTTTTGGTAAACGTCCTCATGAACTAACCCTGACAGAAATAGCAGACAAGGACAATGACACAAAACCATCTGAAGACGGTGATGATACAGCTGACACTGAAAATGCTTAGTTGAATTGAGTTATTACATATGAATACTCTATGAACATTTTTAAAAAAATATTTGGTCTCAAACGTAAAATTGAATACACTCCTCAAAAGGAGGCAAAAGGAACACCGTTGCCTTCTGAAGATTTGTTTGTAGAACAATTCAAAAGTAAAGGCGGTAAATTTCTCTACACAGATGATGCGCAAGAAATACTGGTTTTCCTCAAAAACATCATCAAAGAGAACCATTGGTCTTCTGTCAAGTGTTTTGACAAAGAGCTGTTAGATAAGCTCAATGTGGTCTCTATAGACGTCGATCAAAATGCCTCTGTGTTTTTCACCAAATGTGAACATTTATTGGCCGATGAAGGTAGTATTCTGTTTTCGTCAAACCAAATCAAAGAAGAGCCGTTAAGACAATATCCCAAGTATTTTATTGTTTATGCCACCACAAGCCAACTGATTGCCAATAAGGATCATGCACTTACGAGCATCAAATTCAAATACAGACATAATCTCCCTACTAATATAAGTGCGGTAAAAGATTATAATCCGGGAAAATCAGATCCGGGCTTTTTAAACTATGGCAACACCAATGCAAAAGACTTATATTTGTTGCTCTTTGAAGACCTGTAATCATGAATAATCTGATTAAAAGAGCGATTTCCGGCAGTATATATGTATCTATTTTAATAACCGGAATCCTGTACAATAAATTGACTTTTCTTCTTCTGTTTTTAGTCATAATGAATATTTCGTTATACGAATTCAACAGAATGATTAAACTCAAAAGTGTGTTTCCTTTTATCCTTGGAAACTTATTATTTATTTTTGGGAATACACTTAACTTTAGTAGTTCTGCCAGACCCTTCACCGAATATGCCGGCGTGGCATTGTTTTTAGGTTTTTTTGCTACTTTTATCTCAATACTCTTTCAGAAAAAGGAAGAAGCCGTAGCCGAATTGGGAAAGAAATTTTTAAGTGTTGTCTATATTGCCCTGCCCTTTACATTGATTGTGATGATTCCTTCACTCAACAACCAATTCCAATTTATCAATACAACTATATTAGGGGTATTTATCTTAGTTTGGGTTAATGACTCCTTTGCCTATTTGGTGGGTAGCATGATCGGGAAAAATAAATTATTCTACAGTATCTCTCCCAACAAAACGTGGGAAGGTTTTATAGGCGGAATGGTTTTCACCTTTGGTATGGCTTTTATTTTAGCCCATTATTTTGAAAAGTTAGATTTAATAAATTGGTTAGTTTTGGCGTTTATAGTCAGTACTTTTGGCGTTTTAGGCGATCTTATAGAGTCTATGTTCAAGCGACAAGCAGGACTGAAAGACAGCGGCAATATTATTCCCGGACACGGCGGTATGCTGGATAGAATGGATAGTATGATTTTTTCTGCGCCGTTTATTTTTATATATTTACTATTAATTAACTAATTTATGTTTCACAAAGAAGGGTATAAGATTATTTTAATCACATTGGTTACACTAGCCATAGGTGTGTTAGTAGCGGGAGAATTGATAGTCAACATCTATGTGCAAAAAACTATCCAGGTGGCTTTCTTAATCATGGCTTTACTTGTTTTACAGTTTTTCAGAAACCCCAAAAGATTTACGAAAATAGATCCCAAACATATTATAGCACCTGTAGATGGTAAAGTCGTAGTCATAGAAGAGGTTTACGAACCTGAATATTTTAAAGATCAACGCCTACAGGTTTCTATATTTATGTCCCCTCTCAATGTACATGTCACACGCTACCCTATCAGCGGTACTATTTTATATTCTAAACATCATCACGGCAAATACCTTATAGCCTCACATCCTAAATCCTCTACCCTCAACGAACGTACTACTATTGTTATTGACACTGACAATTTTGGCGCAGTTTTATACCGTCAAATTGCCGGCGCAGTTGCCAGACGTATTGTCAATTATGCCGAAAAAGGTCAAAGTGTTACACAAGGTAAAGATGCCGGATTTATAAAATTCGGGTCTCGTGTCGATGTTTTTCTACCCGTTGGCACACCCCTGAATATCAAGTTGGGTGATAAAGTACGTGGCGGTGAACAAATGATTGCTCATAAAACAAACTGATTTTTTTATCTACTTTACCAAAATCAGTTTTTTGCTTGACAAAGCCTTACAGTTTTCAGAGAGATGGCTTGTACATGGTATGATAAACCATATTAGAGCTTTACTCTTTATTAGGACGGAGGCTTGAAAGCTATTTGCAATAAGTCTTTTACCACCTTAAAACGCATTTTACAAAAACAAGAAACCCGCAATCGCTTTATAATCAAAGCTTTCGCGGGTTTTCTGTGTGGTACCTCCAGGAATCGAACCAGGGACACAAGGATTTTCAGTCCTTTGCTCTACCAACTGAGCTAAGGTACCTTCTCAAAACGAGAGTGCAAATATAAATATTTTTTAAATAAAAAGAGCTTTTGAAACTATTTTTTTCAAAAGCTCTTTAAAAAAATTTATTCTTCAGCACCTGCGCTTTCACTTCCACCTTCAGAATCAGCCGTTTCGCCACCTTCAGCATCTTCGTCTTCATCTTCATCATCTTCAACAACATTTCTAGCTGTTTTGATTTGACAAACAACCATAGTGTCAGGGTGGTTAAATTTAAAGTCTTCTGTCTCTATATCTTCCACAGTAACTTTATGGCCAATTTTCATTTTAGAAATATCTACATTGATAAAATCGGGTAGATCTTTTGGTAATGCTGTGATAGACAAACGTCTGTTCGTGAATTTCATAATTCCACCATTTCTTACTCCAATAGAATTACCTTCTAATCTTACAGGAATACTCATAGTTACTGTTTTATCATCATGTAACTGATAGAAATCTATATGCAAGATTTTATCGGTCACAGGATGAAATTGAACATCTTGCATAATAGCTTTAAAAGTTCCTTCACCTTCTATTTCTAATACTACCGTATGAACATCCGGTGTGTAAATAAGAGGTTTAAAACTCAACTCATCAGCTGAAAAATGAACAGGTTCTTTCCCTCCGTATAATACGCAAGGGATCTGATCAGCATTACGTAGTGCTTTACTGTACTTCTTGCCTACGCTTTCTCTTTTGGATCCTTTGATTGTAATCGATTTCATTAAAAAAAGTATAAATTAAATTTTACATTAAAAATTGCCAACTTGTGGACTCATTGTTTTGTACATTATGCATCACCTTGGCAAATAAAGGAGCGCAAGATACAACTTTTATTTTATCCAGCTCCTGTTTTAGTGGTATTGTATCAGAGACGACTAATTCTGTCAATGCTGAGTTTTGAATTCTTTCATAAGCATCGCCGGATAGTATCGCGTGAGTAGTCATAGCCCGCACACTCACAGCCCCTTTTGCCATCATCATATCGGCTGCTTTGGTCAAGGTACCCGCTGTATCTACCATATCATCTACCAGAATGACATTCTTACCCTTGACATCGCCAATCAGTGACATCTCACCGATTACATTGGCCCGTTCTCTCTGTTTATAACAGATAACCATACCACAATTCAAAAATTTTGAATAGGCAAACGCCCGTTTTGACCCACCCATATCCGGTGAGGCAATCATCAAATTATCTAAATTCAACTGCTGGATATAAGGAATAAAGAATGTGGATGCATAGAGGTGATCCACCGGTTTTTCAAAAAATCCCTGAATCTGATCTGCATGCAAATCCATGGTCATGATACGAGTCGCACCTGCACCTTGTAAAAGGTTGGCAACCATTTTGGCTCCAATAGCCACTCTGGGTCTGTCTTTTCTGTCCTGACGCGCCCAACCAAAATAAGGCATAACAGCCGTAATATGTCTGGCAGATGCTCTTTTGGCTGCATCGAGCATCAATAATAATTCCATCAAATTATCAGACGGAGGTATAGTCGAGCCTACGATAAAGACACGTCGCCCTCTGACTGATTCATCAAATGCCGGCTGAAATTCACCATCGCTAAATCGCTGAAGATTAACTTTTCCAAGTGTTGTTCCAAATTCATTTGCAATCTTTTGGGCTAATTCTTTTGATTGTGAACAAGCAAAAATTTTAGGTGGTAATTTGTTAGGCATGACGTGGTAATTTTAATGATTGCAAAAGTAAACAATATATCCTTTCTATTCAAAAATATTTTATTACTTTTGTGCCCTACTTAGAAATGCCTTGGTGGCGGAATTGGTAGACGCGCTGGATTCAAAATCCAGTTCTGGCAACAGAGTGTGGGTTCGATTCCCACCCAAGGTACAAAAAAGCCGAGATTTAAAATCTCGGCTTTTTTTATTTGATGTTTATACAATCACTTTCATGATAATTTAAAACAGAAGAATATACTCATATCATCACGGCATAGATGACAAACAAGCACAAATCTAATCTTTATCAATATGTTTTTCTTTGATTTCTTTAGATAATCTATCCGCCTCTTCTACTAATAACGCACCTAATTCGGCTAATTTGGACATTGAAGAACTCAAATACTCATATTTTGGTTTGAGTTTATTCGTGTTTTTTTCGTAAAAAAAATCTATCCCTTTATCATAGTCTGCTGTTATATATCTATCATAAAACTCATTAAACCCTTTTATGTGCTCCAAAAAAATCTGGTGACCTGAATTAAACTTGGTTACAGCTTTAAAAATTTCAATATCTATATCTTTCAATTGACCACTATTAATTAAAGACTTAATGACAGGAATATTCCACGAATCAGCATAGATATATGAATGTGCGGGAAATTGTTTCATTGCAATGGCACTATCTATCTTAACATCATTATGTTTAAAGGCATTGACAAAACCATCCTTATTATCGGTTTTTCCGGCTTCATATAATGACTGTAAATCTTCAAAGATAGCTATATAAATCTCTCTTTTTTTCTTTGCCTCATTCTTTTTATCTTTATACTGAGTTAACGCAAATGCCAAAAACACACCTACAAACACAACTATAAAATCAAAAAGATACTTATATATCCTTGGATTAATTATTTTGTTTTTACCGACCATGATTTTGTTTTTTTATCTGAAAGAATTATAGTCTAAATTCTAATTTTAGGACAAGTAAAAATAATAAATATTTATCATAAAATATACCGGACTTATCACACCTCTCTTATCAACAAAAAACCGTAAACAGATACCAACTCAGTTCACGGTTTTTACATATTTTGCTGTGAATAGCTCACAAATATTAATTCATTATACAGTCAAATAATATCTATTGTTTGTTGCTTACTTCTGTATTAAAATTCAGCCTACCACACTACACATTAAACCTAAAGTGCATGACATCACCATCCTGCACGACATATTCCTTACCCTCTACGCCGAGTTTACCGGCTTCCCGTACTTTGGCTTCACTGCCATAGGTCACATAATCATCATATTTGATAACCTCTGCGCGGATAAATCCTTTTTCAAAATCAGTATGGATAACACCGGCAGCCTGTGGGGCTTTATCACCCACATGAATAGTCCAGGCACGGACTTCTTTTTCACCTGCCGTAAAGTAAGTTTGTAGATTGAGTAGTTTATAAGCCGAACGGATCAAACGTGAAACACCTGGTTCTGCCAAACCTAATTCTTCTAAGAACAATTGTTTCTCGTCGTAATCTTCCAATTCTGCAATATCAGCCTCTGTAGCCACCGCAAGCACCAGCACTTCCGCTTCTTCATTTTTGACAGCTTCCTGAACAGCTTCCACATAAGCATTACCTGTTTTTGCAGAACTTTCGTCGACATTGCACACGTAGAGAATAGGCTTGTCTGTAAGGAGTTGTAAAGGTTTTACAAACTCCTTTTTTTCATCAGTAGCCAATGCTATCGCACGTACAGACTGCCCACTTTCAAGTCCAGCTTTGACCTTTTCTAATGTGGTCAATTCTTTTAACGCTGTCTTATCACCGGTTTTAGCGGCACGTTTAACCTTATCAAGTTTTTTATCGACGGTTTCCAGGTCTTTAATCTGCAATTCTATATCTATAGTCTCCTTGTCTCGCACCGGATCAATAGTCGTATCAACATGGGTAATATTGTCATTATCAAAACAGCGCAGGACATGAATAATAGCATCGGTTTCACGGATGTTACCAAGGAATTGATTACCCAATCCTTCGCCCTTACTCGCCCCTCTTACCAAACCTGCTATATCAACAATCTCTACAGTAGCCGGTTGTACCCGTTGCGGATTGACCAGTTCTGACAATTTTGTCAAACGTTCATCCGGAACGTTGATTACACCTATATTGGGTTCTATGGTACAAAACGGGTAGTTTGCCGATTGTGCCTTAGCATTTGACAAACAATTAAATAATGTTGATTTTCCTACATTGGGTAAGCCTACAATTCCTGCTTTCATTATTTTTAGATATTAGATTTAGACGTAAGATGTCTGCTATGAGACATCAGATTTAAAAGCGCACAAAGTTAAAAGAATAAAATTGATTTAAAGTTTAAGTAATTCCGGATCAATTAGCGTATCAAAAATGCCACTGTATCCACTCCATCCGCGTAATCCCAAAGCTCAGGTTTTTGAGCTTTTCCCGGCGGGATGGCTCCATCAATGGATGCTGTTGAGACAACACACTGTATTTGGTCTGTATCAGCCTTCAACCGGGTTTTAAGTAACGCTAAAGACTTGTAATATTCATAATACAAGACCGCAATGGGACTGGCATAACCTGCATCTTCTTTAAACAACACAAATCCATTTTCCAAAACCGAGACACCTCCCATCAGATAGACCGCTCTGTTATAATCGTAGTTGTTCTTATACTTGTTATGACCAATGATGTCTTGCTGTGGATATATGGCTTTAAACAACTTATTTAAATTATAGCCATCCGGCACAAAAATTTTGGAAACTGAACGACAACCCAAGCCGTAATAACGGAAAATATCTTCTCCCAATTGTTCTAACGCTTCCTCTGTTTCATCACCGGTCACAACGGCTACAGCATTACGGTTTCTACGGATAATATGCGGATACTTATCAAAATACGACTGAAAATATCTGGCAGTATTATTACTTCCCGTTGCAATAACAGCATCAAAATCTTTTAATTGGTGTTCAGTAAACCTCATGTATTCCTCTATTTCAGGTCGGATTTTCTTTAGAATTTCAGCCATTGCCGGCAATAAAAAACGGTCATTAGAGGATTGCTTGACCAAAACTTTATGTCCCGTAATCAATACAGAAACAAAATCATGCATACCTACCAACGGAATATTACCCGCTGTCACCATTCCAATGGTTTTAGGCTTAACCCGTGACAAATCATAAGGTTCTAACCATTGTTTAAGATTGTCTTCGGTCAACAGATTACCCCAAGCCTCTATAGCAAACAAGATATTTTCCCTACTGAACCAAGGATTGTGTATTTCTGCTTGTGTTACAGCCGTTGCCAGTAATTCATTATTGACACCCTCTGTAGATAATATAGTACCCAATTGCACCAAAAGGTCAATTCTATCCTGTAAGTTTAAAGCCATAGAATAATTCAGATTACTTTTTAAAAGTGTAAAAATCTAAAAAGAAATTGGTTTTTCCAATCTTTTCAGGTGTTTATTTTTATCGCTTTTGACGACTTATCAGGGCAGGCAAAGCCAAAACAATTTCAATCCATTTCTGAAACGCAGGGAACGTTAAAATCACTACTTTTGTGGTATGAATACACCTTTGGCAGAACGAATGCGTCCTCAAACACTGGCTGATTATATAGGACAGAAACAATTGGTCGGCGAGAGTGGTTTTTTAAGAACCGCTATTGACCAACAAGTGATTCCCTCGTTGATATTCTGGGGTCCTCCCGGCACCGGAAAAACAACTTTGGCTCAAATCATAGCCCATGACAGCCAACGACCATTTTTTTCCTTGAGTGCCATCAACAGCGGCGTCAAGGATGTGCGTGACGTCATAGAAAAGGCTAAGGACAGGAACAATCTTTTTACCACCCATAAAAATCCTATCCTCTTTATCGATGAAATACACCGTTTCAGCAAATCTCAACAAGACTCGTTGCTGGGTGCGGTGGAAAAAGGTTGGATAACGCTCATTGGTGCGACAACTGAAAATCCCGGCTTTGAAGTTATACCGGCGTTATTATCCCGTTGTCAGGTGTACGTCTTGGAATCCTTTGGGGTTGATGAACTCAGACAATTATTGACCAATGCCATTGACAATGATCCAGTATTACAAAAGCGCCAAATAGACCTGCAAGAAACTGATGCCTTATTCAGGCTGTCCGGCGGTGATGCCCGTAAATTACTGAACATCTTTGAATTGGTTGTACAATCTGAAGCAGATCCGGTCATTGTGACCAACAAAAAAGTAATCGCTAAGGTTCAAGCCAACCCCGTACGTTATGATAAAACCGGCGAACAACACTATGATATTATTTCTGCTTTTATTAAGTCCATCAGAGGCAGTGACCCTAATGCCGCTGTTTACTGGTTGGCCAGAATGATAGAAGGCGGCGAAGATGTCAAGTTTATTGCCAGACGCATGGTTATTCTCGCCTCTGAGGATATAGGTAATGCCAACCCCAATGCACTGCTTTTGGCTCAAAGCACTTTTGATGCCGTTAACACCATCGGCTATCCCGAAGCCCGTATTATTTTAAGTCAATGCGCAATATATCTGGCGACTTCAGCCAAAAGCAATTCGAGTTATATGGCCATCAATCAGGCATTGGCATTGGTCAGAGAAACCGGTGATCTACCCGTTCCGCTCCACTTGAGAAATGCGCCTACAAAATTGATGAAAGATTTGAATTATGGGAAAGATTACCAATACGCCCATGATTATGAAGACAATTTCGTCCATCAGGAATTTTTACCCGATGACATCTCAGGACATGTGTTTTATAAACCCGGACAAAATGCTAAAGAAACACAACTCAAGCAATCACTGCATAAAAAATGGAAAGGCAAATACGGGTATTAATATTCGTGTCATCAAAAGTCTTTGTGTAAACTGAAGTAACGTAACAAAACACTTATTCTACAGAGTTTACCATTCAGCACAAACACCTATTTCATCAAACAACACTACTAATATCTGTTGTCATCCATCACTATACTCAGTCCAAACTGTACCGATGCGGTATTGGCTTTAGTCAAATCAAATAAACCAATAATATTATTGGCTCCGGCGAAAAAATTGACATGCCATACATTCACACCTACAGCCAGACCCAAATTGGTAAAACTAAATCTATCTGCCGCGTAAGTCAGTCTCAACAAGGCTTTGTCATTAAAGTTTCTTTCATAAAACAATGAAGCATAGGGCAATACATATTCATTCCGCTTTTCGAGATGCACCAACCCACCGATAGAATGCTTTAAACTCCTGCTTCTTTGGCTTTCCCCGTGATAATCACATTCAAAATTATAACGTTCACCAAAAGAATATTGCCCGAATATATTAAGTTTTATCGGACGCCAAGAAATATATGAATCAAAAGTTTTACCTAATTCTACTTTTTCCTTAAAATCCCCCTTAAACTGCACCCAATAATCTTCTGCCCCGGTTGTTTCAGTGCTTATATACATACCTTCTGTTGTGTAACTACCTTTGAACACATAGTTTGTCACGCCTTTGTTATGATATAGAAATCCAAAATCAATGAGACTCGCAGATAAGTACCAATGATAATCAATCTGTTTTGAATAGCCTAAATCTATACCTACACCTTTATTACCAGTGAATGTGATTCTTTTGAGCAATTGACCATAATCAAAATATTCAAAATCAAAGTTTGTAATTCCTGAGGTATTTAATTCAGAATCAAATTCTGACAAAACATGCCGGTATATATTTTCCGCCCCTTCTATGGTTGTTATCATCCCCAGATTGTTTCGGGTTTGGGCATTAAATCCCGACAAATAAAGTTTAAACCTCAGCCCTATACTTTCTTCATGGTCAACATTCTTACGAATGCCAAAATGATAGACTCCCAACATTTCAGCCAAAGCACTATAGCCGTCTATTCTGTACTTTCTGTTAATCTGCGTGTTTCCTTCATAAAACATTCTGGACATGTCTTCTGGAAAGGTGGAAAAAGCATTGAATTCCTGATAATAACCGGCAGAGAGATAATAACCTTTTTTATATCTTTTCCCTATATTAATAATTTCATTGGTCTGAGTAGCGAGAAACCGATCCTTAGCCGACATCTTATAAACTGCCGTTTTCAATTTATCCGCAAAAGGCACTCCATTATCCGCAAAAAGATCTTGTACAACAACTCCTGAAGTACCCGCCATAACCTTATTGGTCAATACAGGTATGCTAATGTGCCAATCTCTGTACGTATGATAAGAAGGATTGTGTAAACTCGCTTGTGGCGTATAAGCAAAATCGTACAAGTTAACCGGATTTTGCGCCTGTGATGTTATCCATTGTAAGGTAAACAACACTATTATTAGTACTCTTGATATCCTCATTCCTTCCTGTATCTTAATTGTATCAATATTTTACATCAAAACTTAAAGTCGAGTTTACCCCTAAACTCTTATTCCCTCCAATTGTAAAATCATCAACCAATGCTGTAAACTTAACAACGACCATAGATGTCTGTTTAAAATCTTCAAGCGGTATAATAAACTCAAAATGTTTTATAGTTGATCCCGATATGGAATTATGTGCCGGGATTGCCAATGCATGCGTATACAACACATTATCAGCCGAGTTTTTAAACTCAAACTCTATGTTAAAAGCATCCAAAAAAGAGTTCTCACTATCTAAAGATAAGGTTACATCAGAATAAACTCTACCGATAATATCGGGATTTAACTTAAGTGAAAACTCTTTTAATATATATAAAGATTGCGTACCATTATTTTCAAAATCATCCGCGTAAAAATCACTATAAATAAAAGAAAAGGTGTAAGGTGCTATAACCTCAAAGCTATCAGCTTGATTGAAATCAACATCATTCCAACATGAGGTTGATATCAGACCAATAATTAAAAACAGTAATATCCGTTTCATATTTTTTATGTTTTAAAGTTTTTCACCACTTTCTTGTGTATGGTTTTCTACATTTATATTAGCCTTTCATCACAAAAAACTACTTCTAAGTCTTGCATACAACTACTCATCACAAGTATTAGATCAAATAAATAAACTTCTTCTATTCTTTTTCTCATTTCATATGAAACACACTCATACCATAGTTCTAAACACCTCAATGAGCGCAATAAATCTTAAGCTTTGTTTTACAAACGGTTTTATCGGGGTAATATTTTACGAACCCCATTATATTCAAGCCTGAAACGGCTTTTCTAAGTTAATAAATTTCAGTTATTCATCCAAACTAAATCCACAAACACAGTAAAACGCGTAAAGCTTTGTAAAAACATACAAACTTAAGCATTAATAATTTAATATCATTGTAAATTAGACAGCAATTATAATGCGAAAATGCATTCTAAAAAGTATATCCTTTCCTCATGTAAAATATACTATAATTTATGCCATAACCGCATAAACATCAGATAAAGCTGTGATAGATCTGTCATGCAGTTTCTGACCTGTTTTTTTATGATCAAACCAAACCGCTTTGATACCTACAGCTTCAGCACCTAAAACATCAACCTCATAATTATCACCTACCATAAGACTTTCTTCAGGTCTGGCATTGGCTTTTTCTAAGGCGTGATGAAATACAATAGGATTAGGTTTTTTAAGCCCGGTACTTTCCGGAGTTATAATCTGATCAAAGTAGTCGATAATCCCGGAATAAGTCAACTTTTTATAAGAAACCTCATTAAATCCATTGGTAATAACATGTAGGGTATGACTTAGTTTTAATTCATCCAAGAGCTCTTTAGCACCCTCTATCAGATGACTGAAATGTGGCAGAATTTCCATATAGTGTACTGAGATTCCTTCAATCCTTTCAGCCGGTAAATCATAATTCAATTCATAAAAAGCATCCTGAAAACGCTTAATTTTAAGTGCCTCTTTTGTAATCTCACCCTTCGTGTACATCGACCAATAAACTTCATTTATAGGATTGTACACATCATGAAATTGATCAAAATCACAATTGATATCAAATGCAGACAAGGTTTGCGTCATGGCTAAAGCCGAATTCTTGTCAAAGTCCCACAAAGTATGGTCTAAATCAAAAAAAATATGTTTAAAATTCATGCGCCAAAAATATAAAATTATTCACGGGAAAACACACTAAAGCACAAAACAGATAAGTCAATACACTTTACAAGTTCTTTGGCGCTGAGTTTCAGTGCTAAGTTCTTAGTGTGACAACAAGACAAAACACACCGTTAAACACTTAATAATTGAGGACTAAACTACCTAATGAGGTGTTCATTTGAGATAGTGTTATAAAAACTGAGATGAACCAATATTTAAGACTGTTATCATGTTTATTGGACAGCTCCTAACGTTTAGAAATTAAGTTTTTGTTTCATTTTTTGAAACCAGGAGGTTTGTTCTTCTAACGCATAACTTTTGGTATAATAATCGTAACCATAGCCGTAACCATTTCTTTTATTAAATTTAAAATCATTCAATATATAATTGATCTTTTCAACTTCCTTGCGCTCATATTTTCTTTCGATAATACGTAAAAGACCTTTGTCTGTATAGCCTTGTCTAATAATATAGAGAACAATATCTGAAAACTTAAATAATTCCTGGGCATCGGACACTATACCGATAGGCGGGGCATCTATGATGATAATATCATAACGTTCTTTAAGATGCTCCATTAGTTCTGCAGTAGATTGACTCAAAAGCAGTTCAGAAGGATTGGGCGGTATAGATCCTGACAATAATACGTCGAGATTCTTATATTCAGTATGTTTAACAACTTCATCCAGATGGTTAGCACCAATGAGGTAATCAACCAGCCCTATATCATTGGTCATTCCAAACTCTTTATGTAGTTTGGGTTTACGTAAATCTGCTCCTACAATAATTGTTTTCTTATTGCTTAGAGCAAATACACCGGCAAGATTAAGCGCCGTCACTGTTTTACCTTCGCCACTGATAGAAGATGTCAAAAGAATAACATGAGATAGCTGATGTCTGTCCAACAAAAAACGAATATTGGAACGTAAAGCCCTGTAAGATTCTGAATTCACAGACTTGGGATTATCGTAAAGCACAAAATTAGAATTCCCGCTTAAAGAACCTATCACACTGATTATAGGTATTTTGTAATAATTTTCTACTTCTTCAACCGTATTTATTTTAGTATTGAATTGTTCTTTAATGAGAATAACGATGAATGGTATTATCAAAGCCAATAAAAGCCCTATCATGAGGTTAAACTTGGTTTGTGGTTTGTAAGGTTTTTGATCAGTGTCCTTCGCATTATCTATAACAGTAATATCAGACACATTTGATGCTATAACTGTTCCCGCTTCATAACTCTTTTGCTTAAGATAGTTATAGTTCTGTTCGGCAACCGTGTATCGTCGTTGATAATTGAGTAGTTTCTGTTCCTTTTCAGGAAGTTTTCTGAGCTGAGACTGTGAACCACCCAGACGTTTCCTGTGTTTATTAATCTGAACTTTTGTTTCTGCCTTGAGATTGGCTAAGTTTTCCAACAATGAATTCCGTTCCACTTCTATGTCTCTGTTCAATTGTTTGACCGCCGGATAATCTTCTGTAACAGTCTGCAACAGATTCTCTTTTGTTTTATATTTGGCAATCAACACCCCTACACTTTGATTGATATTAGGGTCCGCAATATCCACTACAGATGGTATGGGAATCGATTTTTCACTGACGCTTGTGCTGGATTTGATATAATTCTCTAAACGATTATAATACTCCAGACGGTCTTGAAGTTGCTTATTATTAGCGTCCAGACTCACCATGTCTTCAAAAATAGCCGAACCTTCTGTAGATAAGTTGTAAATTTTTTGTTGAGATTTAAAGTTCCCTAAATCCTTTTCTATGTTTTTCAGGTCACTGGACATCGCCTTAAACAAGGTATCTATATAAGCCTTAGTTTTAACAGCATATTCTATTTTTGAACGCACTTGATCTTCAGAAAGCACCTGCACAGTGCTATTGAGGTAGTTCACCAGTTTATTCTTATTAGGGCCATCTAAAGTCAACGAAATCAAAGAGGTTCCATTTTTTTGTGACTCGACTTTAATCTCCTGATATTTGGAAACAGTACTATTAAAATCATTAAATCTTATAAAATAGCTTTCATTGGGGTCTGGTGTACCATTAAAAGTTAGCTGTAAACTAAGTACATCTGTTTCAATTAGTTTATCCAATGAAAAATCACGATTAAACGTTTCAGAAGACAACACATAATTTTTCGATGTCAAAGTCGCATAATTATACAAATCCACTTTTTTTTCGGGAACCTCATAACTGATATTTACAGTATTTTCATCCAGAAAAGTAAGTTTTATCAATGTGTTTGTCAATTGAAAAAAATCATTATTGAAACCCAGTTGAAAAGGCACTTGCCCGTAAACGTCATCCAAACGGTAATCACCTTGTTTGAGATAATCAATATAGAATTGCCCCTTACTCACCACTTTTTCATTGTGAGATCTGGATCTTAAAATAGCTTTGACAGTCTCAACACGGTCGCTGACACCACTCCAATTAAAATCTGTGGTAAAAACCGGACTCTGCTCCTCTTTAACCGTAATAAGCGATTTCAAGGAATAAACTCTCAAACTTGAAACATTGACATAGAGCGCAAGTAAAAAGGCAACTATCAAACTTGCTAAAAACCATTTCCAATAGGATAAAGCTTTTCTCAACAACGATTTGGTATCAGTCATTGAAAAATTGGAAGTCTCGTATGAATTAGTGGGCGCTTTCATCTATAATTCATTTATTAATAATATTCTACTTAAATTTTGCAAAAGACACTGAAACCATAAACAAACTGTAATTGAGATCCAGGAAAATTAAAACAAGTACACCATCTCATTGAATATTGATTTTGGGTTTCATCTGTTAATTCTGTTTATACTACTTATATCTTTTAACAAGTAAAATCAAATTAGCTTTATCTAAAAACTACCAACCAGATCAATTCTATTTAAGGTTTTTGATAAGCAATATAGTAGATGTCAACAGAGACAATACGGACACTACAGAAGTGATTGTCTTCAACCCATTTGTACCGGTCCCCAGAGTCTTTTGCCGTATCGGCGGTACATATATAACATCATTAGGCTGAATATAATAATGCTCTGAATTGAAAACATCCATTGCTGTCAAATCTACAACAAAACGCTTTGTCCCACGTTTTGTCTTCCTCAATATCTCTACCTTTTTCCTGTTACCTGTCAATTGGATGTCGCCAGCATTGGCTATGGCCTCAATAATACTGACAGAATTCTGATAGAGAAAGATAGTTCCTGTACGCGACACTTCACCTAAGACAGTATATTTAAAACCAGCTAATTTTACATCGACATAAATACCTGATGTATCTCTGAAATAAGTCTTCAGTCCCTCTTTAATATGGGCTGTCACTTCATCAGTTGTAAAACCTAAAATATTGATTTTTCCCAGAAGAGGTATGTTAACAAAACCATTTTTATCTACAGTGTATCCATTGTAATAATCATAGACATTATTGTTGTTGTAATTTGTGATTCTTTCAGCATTTGAACGCTGAAAGACCCCTAACAACGCACTGTTATCTGACTTAAAGTCTATACGAATGATATCATCCACCTTCAATCTGTAAGGTTCATTAGTAACCTGATTTATTTGTTGTGAGATAGGTTTTTCACCCTGAAAATAAACAATATCTTTGTGCGCAACACAAGAACTGATAAAAGGCACTAGCAACAAGAATCTAATAAGTATTTTTAACATTTTATGAGAGATTGATATGCAAATATACTTTTTTAGTTGAAAAAAATAAACCTTTCACACTTATTTTTAGCAAAAATTTTATTTAACAAGGTCTATGTCCCATACCATTACAGCATACATTAATTATTGGATTAACAAACGTACAAAATACAGCATCCACTCTCCTTTTGTTTATAAATTGATAACATCAGGGCTACAACAACCAGTTGACAAAAACAAATTAATAAAATTCAAACGCTACAGAAGGAATTTAGTAAATTCCAAAGACGTTATAAGTGTAGAAAATTTGGATACCGATTCTCAAGTTTTAAATACCACTCCAAAACCTGTCAAGAAAATTACCGGCATTAACGGGAATTCTCAAGCTAAAGCAAAGCTTATTTTCAATCTTTCTGACTATTTCAAATTCAATAGTATTTTAGTACTTGGAAGCTCATTGGGTATTAACACATTGATTTTTAAAACTGCCTTACCCCAAGCTAGGATCACAACTATAGAAAGTTGTAAAAACACATTGGCTTTTACCCGGAAAAAACTGAAAAAAGCAAACATCAACAATATTGAGTTTATACACGGTACTGTTGACGAACACCTCCTCCCCTTACTTGACACACAAACCTTTGATGTTATTTACACAAGTAAACAACATACGGAAACTGAAACATTAAACTATTTTAATACAATAAAACCATTGGTACAAAACGATACTTTACTTATCTTTGACGATATACACCGATCACAAGACATGACAAAAATTTGGAATAAAATCATATCAGACTCTTGTGTGAGTGTCAGTATAGATTTATTTTATTTGGGACTAGTATTTTTTAAAAAAGAATTGAGTAAACAACACTTTAGATTATAAACACATGAAAATTTACACTAAAACAGGTGACACAGGAGAAACCTCTCTATTTGGAGGAACACGGGTCTTAAAGTCACACGAAAGAGTTGAAGCCTACGGTAATATAGACGAATTAAATGCCTTTATTGGCCTCGTAAGGGACAGCATTACAGAAGAATCTGTCAGAGCACTTTTACTAGCTATTCAAAGCGATCTTTTTGTACTTGGTGGTCACATTGCAACACCTCCTGAAAAACGAACTTTAAAATCCGGAAAAAACCGACTGAGTATCAGAGAAATTGAAGTGCATGACATTGACAAAATGGAACAAGCCATCGATAAGATGAATGAAACTTTGGAACCTATGACCCACTTTATACTTCCCGGCGGTCACCCGGTCGTGTCATATTGTCATATAGCCAGAACAGTTTGTCGCAGAGCTGAACGAAGTTGTGTAAAACTCCACGAAATATCTGATGTGGACCCCATATTTATTCAGTATTTGAACCGTTTATCCGACTACTTATTTGTTTTGGCACGAAAATTGGCAAAAGATAAACACGTGGATGAAGTAAAATGGAATGAATAGAGACATTTTAATAAAACTCAACCACCTGAATATCAAACAATAATAAAACACAAACATCAACATTCTTTAAATTATCAGAAAAAATCATTGATAAAACTTGACTTTTTGCTCAAAAAATTTACATTTGCAAAAAATTAAAAAAATAATCTTACGCCTATGTATTGGACATTAGAATTAGCATCTTATCTCGCAGATGCCCCATGGCCGGCAACCAAAGATGAATTGATAGATTATGCCATCAGAACAGGAGCGCCTCTTGAGGTCGCTGAAAACTTACAGGATATTGAGGATGATGAGGATGAGGTTTATGAATCAATTCTGGAAATCTGGCCGGATTATCCTACTTCTGAAGACTATCTTTGGAACGAGGATGAATACTAAACATAAAAACATACCAAAAAAAGTCTCTGATGAGGCTTTTTTTTTACTTACTAACCTTCTAAAAAAATTAATAAAGTAGGTTTTACGGCGTAAAAATATCATCGCAGAAGAAGCTTACACCCTACCTTTTCCATCGGTATCGTTAAGCATTTCAACTATTTATTTTGATTCAACGCATCAACACAGCTTAAAAAGTAAAAAAAATCATGTACTTTTGAGCGGAATTTGCCATACAACCAACAACAAACTATCTAATCAGGTTTTAAACCTTATAAAACGATATATAAAACAAGCATATGCCCATTTTAGATAAAATCATAAAAGTCTTTGTAGGAGACAAGAAAAAACAAGACTTAAAAAAACTACAACCCTTTGTCAATAAAATCTTGAGTCATCAGGAAGCTATCGCTCAATTATCCAATGATGAGTTGAGAGCAAAAACGACTGCTTTCAAAGCCCAGATTAAAGAAGGGACAGAGACATTTAACAAAGAGATTGAGCAGTTAAACAGCCAATTAGAAGAAGCTGATGTCATAAGAAAAGAAGAGATTTATTCAGAAATAGATGCGCTCAATGACAAGATTTATGAAACTACGGAAAAAATCTTAGAAGACATCCTTCCTGAAGCTTTTGCCGTGATGAAAGAAACGGCTAAGCGTTTCACTAATCCGGATGGTATTTATGTCACCGCGAATGCTTTTGACCGGGAATTATCAGCTCAAAAAACGTATTTAACACTGGAAGACAATCAGGCACACTGGAGTCATACCTGGGACGCTATGGGTAAAGACATCGAATGGGATATGGTACACTATGATGTGCAGCTCATAGGTGGTGCTGTACTTCATCAGGGTAAAATTGCTGAAATGATGACCGGTGAAGGTAAAACTTTGGTAGCGACCTTACCGATTTACCTCAACGCCCTTGCAGGAAAAGGCGTTCATGTCGTGACAGTCAATGATTATCTGGCCAAAAGGGATGCCGCATGGAATGCGCCCTTATTTGAGTTCCACGGATTAACCGTAGATTGTATTGACCACCACAGACCTAATTCAGAATCCCGCAGACAAGCCTATCTATCAGACATCACTTACGGGACAAACAACGAATTTGGTTTCGATTACCTAAGGGATAATATGGCACACTCTGTCAATGATTTGGTACAACGTCCGCATCATTACGCCATTGTCGATGAGGTCGACTCTGTATTGATTGACGATGCCAGAACGCCATTGATTATCTCGGGACAAGTGCCTCAGGGTGACCGGCATGAATTTAATGAGTTAAAACCCCGTATAGAAAGTCTGGTCAGTGCACAAAACAGGTATTTAACCTCTGTTTTGGCAGATGCAAAAAAACTCATCAAAGAGGGTAAAACAGAAGAAGGCGGTTTTTTACTCTTGCGGGTGTTCAGAGGATTACCAAAAAATAAAGCCTTGATAAAATTCCTCAGTCAAGAAGGAGTCAAGCAACTTTTACAGAAAACAGAAGGGTTCTATATGCAGGACAACAACAGGGAAATGCCTAAAGTGGACAAAGAACTCTGGTTTGTCATTGACGAAAAAAACAACTCTATAGAGCTGACAGACAAAGGTATAGAAACCTTATCAGACCATAGCGAAGACAAAGACTTCTTTGTCTTACCCGACATCAGCACAGAGATAGGACGCATCAACAAAGACTATCATCAGAACGAGGAAGAAAAACTTAAAGCTAAAGAAGAGCTTTACCGGGAGTTTTCCATCAA
>PDQD01000039.1 GCA_002747695.1 Flavobacteriia bacterium | reverse complement strand
TTATACAATGATTTGACACGTCCGGGTTATCCCGTAAACATAGGTTCCAGACATCCTATTTCCATTGTACGACAAAAAATTGTTGACATCTTCAAGCGTATAGGTTATGTGGTTTCCGAAGGACCGGAAATAGAAGACGATTGGCATAATTTCACGGCTTTAAACCTGCCTGAATACCATCCTGCACGGGACATGCAGGACACCTTCTTTATTGAAAAATCAGACAACACCAGAGAAGATATTTTATTACGTACGCATACTTCTTCTGTTCAGGTACGCTATATGGAAAACAACAGACCTCCTATACGCACCATCTCACCCGGCCGGGTTTACAGAAATGAGGACATTTCTGCCCGTTCGCATTGTTTATTCCATCAGGTGGAAGGACTATATATAGACACAAATGTATCATTTGCGGACCTCAAACAAACCTTGATGTATTTTACTAAAGAACTCTTTGGTAAATCCAAAATACGTTTGCGTCCTTCCTATTTTCCGTTTACTGAACCCAGTGCCGAGGTTGATATTTACTGGGGCTTAGAAACAGAAACAGATTACCGCATCACCAAAGGTACGGGTTGGTTAGAAATCATGGGCTGTGGTATGGTTGACCCCAACGTCCTGAAAAATGCTGATATTGATGCTGAAAAATACAGTGGTTTTGCCTTTGGTATGGGTATAGAACGTATCGCCATGCTTCTGTATCAAATACCTGATATCAGAATGTTTTATGACAATGACGTGCGGTTTTTAGAACAGTTTAAATCTGTGATTTAATAAGGGATCATTGACGATTATTAAATGTCATAGACAGAATAATCCATTTCAATAACCAAGCCTCAGTCTTGATGGGATTTGGTATTAACATCTAAGTATAAGACATTGAAAATAAAAACGTCCTTTTTTTGCCAAAGTTGTGGTGCCCAATATCCTCAATGGATGGGACAATGTCGTGCCTGTGGCGAATGGCATACCATAGCTGAAGAAGTGGTGCAAAAAGAGGATAAAAAAGCCTGGCAGAGTCCGAATGTTTCCAACAAAACACGTAACAAGCCCCAAAAAGTCTCAGAAATACAGCTGAACACCGAACAGCGAATCGATTCCACTGACTCTGAACTCAATCATGTGCTGGGTGGTGGGATTGTTGCAGGATCATTGATTCTTCTCGGGGGGGAACCCGGTATAGGCAAATCTACACTAATGCTTCAGGTTGCCTTACAGATGTCTCAAAAAGTCCTTTATGTTTCGGGGGAAGAAAGCCAGTCACAACTCAAGATGCGTGCCGAACGGCTTAACCGGCAGCATTCAGATTGTCTTCTGCTTACCGAAACCAATACGCAGAATATTTTCCGCCATATAACAGACTTACAACCCGAAGTTGTAGTCATAGATTCTGTTCAAACCTTACATACTGATCATATAGACTCTTCGCCGGGGAGTATTTCTCAAATAAGGGAAACAGCCGGTGAATTACTCAAATATGCCAAAGAAACCAACACACCTGTTATTCTTATAGGGCACATTACCAAAGAAGGTCAGATTGCAGGACCTAAACTATTGGAACATATGGTGGATGTTGTCTTACAATTTGAAGGAGACCGCCACCATATCTACCGTATATTGAGGTCTCAAAAAAACCGTTTTGGAGCCACCTCTGAGATAGGTATTTATGAAATGCGTCAGGACGGTCTAAGAATTGTTGACAATCCGTCTGAGCTATTGATATCCGAAAAAGATCAACCACTGAGTGGTACAACCATTGCAGCTACCCTGGAAGGGATGCGCCCCTTAATGATAGAAGTTCAGGCACTGGTAAGCTCAGCCGTTTACGGTACGCCACAACGTTCGGCTACAGGATACAACCTCAAACGTCTGCATATGTTGCTCGCCGTTCTGGAAAAACGGGCCGGTTTTAAACTGGGCGCCAAAGACGTCTTTTTAAACATTGCAGGAGGTATTCAGGTAGATGATCCCGCCATAGATCTGGCGGTTATTATTGCCATATTATCATCCAATGAAAATATTGAAATCTCCCAAAAAGCCTGTTTTGCCGCAGAAGTAGGTCTCGCAGGAGAAATACGTCCGGTATCCAGAATAGATCAACGCATCTCTGAAGCTGAAAAATTAGGCTTTGAGCAGATTTTTATCTCTAAATACAACAAAGTACAACCTAAAGACTTTAAGATTACCGTGACGACCATCACTAAAGTTGAAGATATTTACAGATTACTCTTTACTTAACCTCAAGTAAGAACTTTTTGCGGCATTATAACACCGCTTTTGAACCTCATCTTTACAAACTTTATTTCACGAAACATAACCTCCCGGCTATAAGCCTTCACGGTAGTTAAAAACATCAAATAGCATTGCGTTTGACTAAAAAGGAGGTCCTCTATACAAGCACAAAAAAAAGGCGCAAATTCTACTTTTACGCCTTACCTAATATGGATGATTAATGAAAAAATATAAAAAACAAAGTTTTAAGTCGATGTTATAAAAGCTGTGATTGCTTTTGATGTTTAGAACATTGTTATAGTGTTTGTCTTTGCTATAACCACTACAAATATATATAAAAGTATTTATTATTTAGAAAAATTCTAAATAAATTTTTATATTTTTTATAACAAACTTATATACAGACTATTATAAGTATATTTTTTTATAAAAATCATAAGATTTACAGTCTTTTTTGTTTAATCAAAGAGCTTGAAAAGGTCTGAAAAAGTCATTTTTCGTCAGCCAACCGGTACTTTTCGATTATTTTCAAAGCTTCCCGCCGGCTCAGATTGGATAACTCATCCAATTCTTCTACGACTTCCTGTACCCAAACAGGGTTGGTTTTTGAGTATTCACGTAAAGCCCAACCGATGGCTTTGTTGATAAAAAATTCTTTAGTGCCCAATAGTCTGTAAACTGCCCTGTAGAGTAACAGGGTATCAGTTTGTGCTTTGTATTTGAGTTGGAATAACAAACACGTACGTTGTAACCATATATTTCCGGAGGCCAGCCATTCGGTCACCACAGGGTCACGTTCAAATCTGAACACCCTGAAATACCCCCCGACCAAGGTACCGGCAATAAAATCAACCGAATCCCACCAGGACTTATGGGTAATCATATAGGCGTATAAATCTATATCTTCTATAGCCGGTTGCTTGAGGTATTTCTCCGCCAATTCCATAGCAAAATACTGCAGTTCACGCTGGGGTTGCGCCCAAAGTTCTTTGATGACAGTAAAAGCCTCTTGTTTAGTGGGCAAATGAGCCTTTTTAAACAATGTACGGTTAAGAATTTTCCTTTCTGGAGCCGTAATGCCAAAGAAATCAAAATGTCCTTTCATATAGGCTTTCTGTTGGCTTGCCCGACCGGGATTGGCATGGCTTTGATAAGTATTTATGACCGTTTGTGTATAAGTGTTCATCCTTGACGCGTTAACATGAGTTTGACTTAAGCGGTAGCAAGTTAGCAATTATATCAGGAATTAATCAGGAATTAATCAGGAATTTTTATACGGATATTTACAACTATCAATACGGTTATTGAATTCATCCTCTGGTCTTCTCTTATAGGAGTTTAAGAAAAACCGTTAAATAGTATTTCAATAAATTTACCGGTGACAGCTTATGTGATGAATCGTTTCTCTATCCATATTTTACCCCAATAAAAAAAGCTCCTGAAAAATCAGAAGCTTTTGTTTTTTGCGGTCTGGACGGGACTCGAACCCGCGACCCCATGCGTGACAGGCATGTATTCTAACCAGACTGAACTACCAGACCTTTATTTGTACTTTCACCTATAACTAAATAAAAGCGATGCAAAGATACAGTCTTTAATTGATTTAACAAAATATTTTTTCTGTTTTTTACATTCTGAACCTTTAGGTACTATTTTTAAATATTTTGTAAAAAAACATCAATTATTTCAAAATATTTTTATTATATTTGTAGTGTCTATGAAAAAGGATAAGTGCTAACTTATCCTAAGGGGTAAATAAGAAGACGTTTCGTATTCACATACGAAACGTTTTTCTTTTATATAAATCCTAATTATCTAAATCCAACTTTAGGTTTAACTCATCCAGTTGAGCCTTATCAATCACCGCAGGAGCATCAATCATAACATCTCTACCGGAATTGTTTTTAGGAAAGGCAATATAGTCTCTTATCGTTTCCTGACCGCCCAAAATAGCGACCAAACGGTCTAAACCAAAGGCTAAACCACCGTGTGGTGGTGCACCATACCGGAAAGCATCCATTAAAAAGCCAAATTGTGCCTGCGCTTCTTCTTTGGTAAAGCCTAACAAATCAAACATTTTAGATTGAAGATCTTTATCGTGTATTCTTATAGACCCACCACCTATTTCATTACCATTGAGCACCATGTCATAAGCATTGGCTCTTACTTTACCCGGCTCTGCGGACAATAAGTCCATATCTTCGGGTTTTGGCGATGTAAACGGATGGTGCATGGCGTGATAACGGTTGGTCTCCTCATCCCACTCTAATAATGGGAAATCAACAATCCACAGTGGCGCAAATTCTTCGGGGTTTCTCAAGCCCAATTCTTCTGCCATATACATACGTAACACATTGAGTTGTTCGCGTGTCTGATCTTTGTCTCCGGCTAAAATCAAAATCAAATCACCGGGGTTGGCATTTGTGTGCTTAGCCCATAATGCTAAATCTTCCTGAGCAAAAAACTTGTCCACCGATGATTTATAAGTTCCGTCTTCATTACATTTGACCCAAACCAAACCTTTAGCACCTACTTGTGGTCTTTTGACAAAATCTGTGAGTTTATCTATTTGCTTACGCGAATAACCGGCACATCCCGGAGCTGCAATTCCCACCACAAGTTCGGCACTGTCAAACACACCGAAACCTTTGTTTTGAGCCACTTCATTGAGCTCTCCAAAAATCATATCAAACCGGATATCGGGTTTATCACTACCATATTTTCTCATGGCTTCGTCGTACGACAGACGCGGAAAGTCTTCAACTTCAACGCCCTTAATGGTTTTCAGCAAGTGCTTGACCAGTCCTTCAAAAACATTAAGGACATCTTCCTGCTCCACAAACGCCATTTCACAATCTATTTGTGTAAACTCCGGCTGACGGTCTGCCCGCAAATCTTCATCTCTGAAACATTTGACAATCTGATAATACTTATCCATACCGGCAACCATCAACAACTGTTTAAACGTCTGCGGAGATTGCGGTAAAGCGTAAAATTGTCCGGGATTCATTCTGGATGGCACCACAAAGTCTCTGGCGCCTTCGGGTGTAGATTTAATTAAATACGGCGTTTCTACATCTATAAAATCCTGTTGGGATAAATACCCTCTCACTGCCATAGTGACCTGATGTCTGAAAACCAGTTTTTCCCTTACAGGATTCCTACGTATATCGAGATAACGGTATTGCATACGAAGGTCATCCCCTCCGTCTGTTTTATCTTCAATGGTAAAAGGAGGTACTTTAGCTCCGTTGAGAACGGTTAATTCTTCAACCAAAATCTCAATCTCGCCGGTAGGAATATGATCGTTTTTGGCTTCCCGTTCTATCACTTTTCCACTTACCTGAATGACAAATTCACGTCCCAATTCCCGGGCTTTTTCTAAGAGTTCCGCAGATGAACGTTCTTCATCAAGCACTAATTGGGTAATACCGTAACGGTCTCTTAAATCGACCCAAATCATAAAACCCTTGTCTCTTATTTTTTGCACCCAACCCGATAAGGTCACTTGTTTATTGACATCTGTCAATCGTAATTCGCCATTAGTATGTGATCTATACATATCTTTTAAATTTTAAGTCGCAAAACTACGTATATTTTTTATAGGTAAAAAGCCTTGTAATAACCTTAGCTGCAATTGTCTGTATAAAGTCTTTACAAAGGCGGCAAAACAATCGTTATTTTATTCATTATTACCGTTTCACTTACAACTGATGTTCTATGAGCTAACAGCCCTTATAACAGTCATTAAACGACGAGATAAAAAAACCCCGTCGCAAAGTCTTACGGCGGGGTTATATTATATCTGATTGGTTGGTTTTCTAGAAATGATGATGTAATGTCTCTTTGATATAAGGACTACCTTCATGTAATAACGGACGTTTAGCCAAATTGCTAAAGCCAAAGTAAATAAACAGACCTAGGAAGAACAATATACCGCCTACTTCAGGGATACCAAATTTGAATGTATCGCCTATGGTCGATGGCATAATCATCATATAGAAATCAATATAATGACCTGCCAATACAATGATACCCACAATAATAATGAGGAAGTTTTTGCGTTTCCAGTCTCTGTCCATTAGGATTAAAACAGGTAGTAAGAAATTCAGCAACAACATAAAGAAGTACCAGAATTTGAAAGCACCATACATACGAGGCACAAAATAAACGGTTTCTTCGGGCATATGAGCATACCAGATCAACATAAACTGGGCAAACCATAGATAAGTCCAGAAAATACTGAAACCAAACATAAATTTACCAAGGTCATGGATATGACTTTGATTGACAAATTTCAAATAACCTTTGTGTTTTAAATAAATAGTTACTATTGCTATCACGGTTACTGCTGACACCATACCGGAAGCAAAGATGTACCAGGCAAATAAGGTACTGAACCAGTGCGGATCTAAGGACATAATCCAATCCCAGGAGAACATGGCTTCTGTCAACATAAAAAAGGCTACAAATAATATAGTCCATCTAAATCCTTTTTCATGTGGATTATATCCTTCGGCTTTATCCTGAGCTTCAGATTTTTTAATAATAATATGTCTGAACCCTATATAGCCTAAGATAAATACAAATGCTCTGATAGTCCATCCCGGAATGTTCAGCCAGAAAGATTTGGCTTCAATGATTTCATCACCTACAGCGGTCATCCAATGAAACAGATGATGTACGCCCATAGCACCTAAAACCAAAAATAAGAGCAATAATAAGCCTATGGGAACCACAGCTCCGGACAAGCCTTCCATCACTCTGTAAAGCGCCACAGACCATCCAGCCGATGCTGCTACTTGGCTGGCATAAAACACAAATATACTCAGTGCTATCATAAAGAAAAAGAACAGCGCTATATAGACCGCAGACCAAGGTCTGTTGGCTAATAAATGTGCTGAATTGTCACTGTGCTCTGCGTGATCAGCCATGTGGTGATCATCTGCCGCAGCCTCATGAGAATCATCGTGAGTTTTGACATCTTCTGCATGATCATGCCCGTCTTTGGCTACAACTTCGGTATCGTGTGTAGCGTCTTCATGATGTTCACCGTTAGTAAAAAAACCTATAGCTATACCTATGATACCAAGTAACATTAAGATAATAGCAAACATTTTTAGTCTTCCTGAAAATTGATACATGTTATTTAATTATAAATTAAAACAACGCCTTTTAATTCTAAAAAAGAATTATCGGGATTTTATTTTTTTATTATTCTTTGGGCTTTAATTTGTTTCGCAATTTCTCTACGTATTGCACCACTTGCCAACGTTCTTTTTCTGTCAATAACATCGCATGTGGCCCCATCATGTTTCTACCGTAATAAATTACGTGATAGATACTACCCTCGTTGATGTCTCTGTCTTTATAGTTGGGAACACCCAAAAACTTACCGTTTTGAACTAAAGTTCCTTTACCATCACCTTTAACACCGTGACAACTCGCACAATAAATATTGTACATTTTCTTACCGTTGGCTAAGTTCTCTTTGTTGACTTCCAACGGTGATTTTAATTCTGCTTTGGCCTGATTATATCCTTCAAATGTTCCCGGAAGATCAAAAGTGGCATGACCTCTGGCAACTGATCCTTGTGGTGGTAAGAGCGCAGCCATACTATCTTTCATAACCGTATTAATGCCATAAGGCTCATAGGGAATGGATTTATACATATCGGGCATATACATAATGTTTGGTTTACTGCGATCTCTGGAACACGAGGTCAAAGCAATTAACACGACCAATAATGCAATTATTCTTTTGTTCATTTTGATATATTTATAGGTTTACCACTTACAATATTTACTCATGCATATCGTAATAATATGGATCTATTTTTTCAATTATTTCAACTTCGCTTGCACCGGTTGACTTCAAAAAATCTACGGCTTTTTGCGTATCACTTTCTACCTCCACTTCCATCACAAATAAATCATCTGTCGTACGTGGATTAGGATTTTCAGCCTCTTTCCATGGCCATAAACGACTTCTTAAATAAAAAGTAATAACCATAAGGTGAGCGGCAAAAAAGATGGTCAACTCAAATAATATGGTTACAAATGCCGGAGCATTTGCAGCATAGGTAAAGTTGGGTTTACCACCAAAATTTTGTGGCCAATCGACTATCATGGTATAGTTAGTAATTGCCAATGCGGTAAAAAAGCCGGTAATTCCAAATAAAAACGCAGTAATAGCAATACGCGTAGGTTTAAGTCCCATTGCCTTGTCCAAACCGTGAACGGGAAAAGGCGTATAAACCTCATTAATCTCATAATCGGCTTCACGAGTGGCTTTTACAGCGTCCATTAGTACATCGTCATCTGTATACGATGCTTGAATATGATAATACGTTTTACTCATGGTGATCGTTATTTCCTCTTAATTCTTTATAATGTTGTCCTGTTTTTTTCAAAATAGATTTAACCTCTGCCTGTGCAATAACAGGGAATGTACGGGCATATAATAAGAACAGTACAAAGAAAAATCCAAGGGTTCCTATAAAAATGCCTATATCGACAAAGGTAGGTGAGAACATATCCCAGGTTGATGGTAGATGACCCTTACTCAACACGATGACAATAATGTCAAAACGCTCAAACCACATACCTATATTAATCACTATCGAAATGATAAATGACCAAATAAAACTTCTTCTGATATTTCTAAACCACAACAATTGCGGGATGAGAATATTACAAATAATAAGTAACCAAAATGCCCATGCATAAGGTCCGGTAGCTGCACCTACAGACATATAAGTAAAGTACTCATAAGGACTGGCGGTGTACCAACCGATAAACAACTCTGTTAAATATGCTACAGCCACAATACCACCGGTAAACAGAATAACCATGTTCATGTTTTCCACATGCTTACGGGTAATATAGGCTTCCATATTAGTCACTTTTCTCATGATACCCAATAAGGTCTGTACCATCGCAAATCCGGAGAATATAGCTCCTGCCACAAAGTAAGGCGGGAAAATAGTAGAGTGCCATCCGGGATTGACGGAGGTCGCAAAGTCAAAGGATACGATGGTGTGTACTGAGAGTACCAACGGTGTTGCCAAACCGGCTAAAACCAATGATACTTCTTCAAAACGTTGCCAGTCTTTGGCACGACCAGTCCAACCAAAACTGACCAAACTGTATATTTTCTTTTGGAAAGGTTTAACGGCTCTGTCACGTATCATGGCAAAGTCAGGTAACAAACCTGTCCACCAGAATACCACTGAAACGGTCAAATAGGTTGAAATTGCAAACACGTCCCAAAGCAAGGGTGAGTTAAAGTTAACCCACAACGAGCCAAACATATTAGGAATAGGCAAGGTAAAATAGCCGTCCCAGATACGTCCCATGTGAATAAGCGGGAACAATCCGGCCTGAAATACTGCAAATATCGTCATCGCCTCTGCAGAACGGTTAATCGCCATACGCCATTCCTGACGAAACAGTAAGAGTACGGCAGAAATCAAGGTTCCGGCGTGACCAATACCTACCCACCATACAAAGTTGGTGATATCCCATGCCCATCCAATATTTTTATTTAGTCCCCATGTACCTATACCGGTTCCTATAGTGTAGATGATAGCACCCAACCCCCATAAAAAAGCAATAAGTGCTATGGTAAACGCTATCCACCAAGATTTGTTGGCTCTCGTTTCAATAGGTTTTGCAATATCAACAGAGACATCATGATAGGTTTTTTCGCCTAAAATCAGTGGTTCTCTGTAAGGTGATTCGTAATGAGACATAATCTGTTTAATTTAAATTTTAAACAACAAGCTTTTAAACTTAAATATACTTGTCTGTACTTTTATGATTTATTTTTATGCTTCGTTTCTTACTTTGACCTGATAGACAACATTTGGTCTTGTGCCTATAAAGTCTAATAGATGATAGGCACGCTTATCTTCTGCAAGTGCCGCTACTTTACTTGATTTATCATTGATATCACCAAAGACCATTGCTCCGGTAGCACAAGCATTGACACAAGCCGTACTGAATTCGCCGTCTCTTACAGGACGACCCTCACGTTTGGCTTCTAAAATCGTGGCTTGAGTCATTTGAATACACAATGAACATTTTTCCATAACCCCTCTTGAACGTACAGTTACATCAGGATTAAGAACCATTTTACCGTACTCATCATTCATGTAGTAATCAAATTCCGAATTTTCATTATAGCGGAACCAATTAAAACGACGGACACGGTACGGACAGTTATTCGCACAGTAACGGGTACCTACACATCGGTTGTAAGCCATGTTATTTTGTCCTTGTGAACTATGGGATGTCGCCGCTACGGGACAAACTGTTTCACAAGGTGCATTATTACAGTGTTGGCACATCACCGGCTGGAATGCTACCTGAGGATTTTCAGCAACACGCTCTAATCCATGGTACATTTCCACACGGCCAAGACCTTCTTCTTTTGCCGCTTCTCTTGACGGCACTTCTGATGAATAGTAACGGTCTATACGTAACCAGTGCATATCGCGACTGACACGCATCTCTCGTTTACCGACGACAGGGACATTGTTTTCTGCGTGACAAGCAATGACACAAGCGGCACAACCGGTACAAGTCGTTAAGTCAATGGATAAATTAAAGTGATGACCATTACTATGATCATGTACTTTCCATAATCTGGCTTTATCTTTATCAACTTCTTCGTGATTTAAAGAGAATTGGTGTTTGTGATTCCAATCGTGGGGATCACCGTGTTTATAATCTTCTAAAGAAACTTCTTTTAAAATGTCGTGACGACCGGCAAGCGTATGGTGCAACTGGATACAAGCAAACTCATGCATACCTTTAGGGGCTGATAAAGTAACAGCTCCGGTTTTACCTTTGAATTTAAAGGCATTGACACCTGTCTTCATCTCATCTCTTACCCCTGCTGTACGGCCATAACCTAAAGCCAAACCGACTGAGCCTTTGGCTTGTCCGGGCTGAATATATACCGGTACATTTTCTATAGTTACACCATCCAAGGTTATATCGACCATATGTCCGTCTAATGCTCCGTTATCACGGGTGACATTTTTGATGCCTTTTTCAGCAGCATCCGCGGGCGATAGAGTCAAATAGTTATCCCATGTTGCCCTGGTGATAGGGTCGGGTAATTCTTGTAGCCAAGGATTGTTGGCCATGGTTCCGTCACCCATTGAGGTTTTAGTATATAAGCACAATTCTAAATCTGCACTTACGATACTTTTATTTAAAGCGTCAATAGCAGCCACCAAATCAACTGATGATGCAGGGTTTGCTTCAGGCGCTTTTCCGGCTACAAAACCATCGTGAATGGCTTGGTTAAAATCACCGTTAAAACTTGATTTCAGATAATCATAATACGTTTGGTTTTCACCGCTCCATTTCAATAAAGTATCCTGAAACTGACGGGAATTGAATAATGGACGTATCACCGGCTGAATCATGCTGTAATGCCCTCTTTTGTGCGCCACATCACCCCAACTTTCCAGATAATGCGGTACAGCAAGTGCATATTGACAGTGTTCTGCTGTTTCGTTATAATGTTCTGCAAACGCTACACTCAATCGTAATTTGGCAACTTCTTCTGCAAATACATCTCCATGAGGACAGGTATAAACCGGGTTGGCATTGTAAATAATAATACCACCTATTTTTCCTGCTTTCATATCGGCCATCATCGCCTTCATATCGGCATTATTACCTTGTCTCAACTTACGTGTTCCGGCTGTATCGATGACTTGAGAACCCAGAGCTTTGTTAATCGCTAAGGCTAATAGCTGAGCGTTTTTATCCTGAATACCGGTCACGACAACGGCTTGCGATCCCGCTGCTTTTAGTCGTTTCGCCAATGCTGCAATCACATCGTCAACCGGTGTTTGTTGAGTTTTGGCGTTGTTGCCGGTAACCTTGTTGAATAGAGTTATTAAGGCCGCAATTTGTTCTGAAGGTTTTAATGCAACACGTTTGTCTGCATTAGCTCCCGTTAGTGAAAGGTTACTTTCCAATTGAACGTGATAGGACATATCACCGCTTTCGGGTTTACGACTTTCAGAATATGATTTTTCAAAGCCGCCACCTTGCCAGTCACCGAGGAAATCAGCACCTATAGACACGATAACTTTAGCTTTTGAAAAGTCGTAGTCCGGTAATTCTCTTACCCCGTACATCTGTGCAAAGGCATCTAATGCCGCGCTTTCGGGTACAGCATCATAAACCACTTCTCTCAACGGCCCAACCTTTTCTTTGAATTGTTCCACCAATCGTCTTGTAGAAGGGCTGGCACAAGTACCATGCATAAACACGACTTCTTTACCGGAAGCCAAGACGTTTTTTATTTTTTGAGGAACTTCAGCATCTACTTTATCCCAGGTAATGTCTTCTCCTTTGAATTTAGGATTTTGCAAACGACCTCTGTCATAAAGTGACAGTACCGATGCTTGTACACGGGCATTTGTGGTTCCTCCTGCTTCTCTATTGGGTTCTATTTTAATAGGACGACCTTCGCGGGTTTTGACTAATATATTGGCAAAATCAAAGCCGTCAAAATAGGTTGTTGCATAATAATTGGGTACACCCGGCGTGATTTCCTGAGGTTTAATCACATAAGGGATAGCTTTACGTACCGGTCCCTCACATGAAGCCAGTGAAGCAGCCGCAGTAGTAAAACCGAGATATTTTAAGAAATCTCTTCGCGATGTACTTGACGCTTCAAGATTTTCTTTATCGCCTAAAAATTCATCGGTAGGTATCTCTTGAACAAACTCTTTATGGTTGAGATTATCAACCAAAGAGCTGTCTTGTTTTAATTCTTCTGTACTTACCCAATATTTTTTATTTGAAGCCATATTGTTTATTACGATTTATTCGATTTTCGATTTAATTGATTCAAGCAGCACTCTGCGTCTGCTTTCTAATAATGACATTTACCGCATTCTCTACCGCCCATATCAACAACAGTAGCGCCTTTGTGACCTTTGGCAAATTCCTCATAAGTACCGGCATAATAACCATTGTCATCCATTTTGACCTTGGTTTGTTTGTGACAATCTATACACCAACCCATGGTGAGGTTTGAAAATTGTTCTACACGGTGCATAGTTTCTACCGGACCATGGCAGGTTTGACATTCCAATCCTGCGACTGTCACGTGTTGGGAGTGGTTGTAATAAGCGAAATCAGGCAGGTTATGTACACGTACCCATTCTATAGGCTTACCCTCTGAGGTGTAAGCAAATTTTGTTTTATCCCATCCGGCAGCTTCGTGTACTTTGGCGATTTCACCATCAAAGAAAGCTTTGTCGTGATCGCCATAAGGCTCTCCTTTATATTCAGTGATAAATTTATGACAGTTCATACACACATCTGCAGAAGGAATACCGGATGTTTTACTGCGTTTCGCAGAAGAGTGACAATACTCACAGTCTATACCATTGTCTCCGGCGTGAACTTTATGTGAAAATTCAATAGGTTGTACTGGTTTATACCCGGTATCAACACCTATTTGCATTAACCACGAAAACAAAAAGTAAGCTGTGGTCAGTGCTAAAATAATTGCAGTCATGATTCCCAACAGACCTATTTTCTTTTTGGCAAAGAAAAAGACCAATGCTGCTAATAACAACACAACGACAGGTTGCCACCACCAATTAGAATTTTGGGGTGGTAACTTTGAAAATTCATCAGAGACCACTGCTGTAGTAATCGCTGCCGGCTCATCCGGAGTCAGCCCTTCGTCACCTACTGTAGTGTAAGCAATGATGTTCTGTACATCTTCTTTAGTAAAATTAGGGAAAGGGGTCATGGGTGTTTTGTTGTATTCCTCATACAACTTTTTAGCATCGGGATTGGTTTTAACCCATTCAGTAGAATTGGTGACCATATTAAAAATATAGTCTTCTGAACGTCTGTCCGCTACGCCTCCAAGTGGAGGACCAATCAATTTTTGATCCAATGTGTGACAAGCCGTACAGTTGGTCATAAACAACTCTTTACCCTTGGCAGGGTCACCTTCTTGCGCTAAAACTAACGTTGAAAAAATTAAAAAAAGTGATAAGAAAACATCCGTTAACTTTAACTGACTAAAGTGACGATATAGTAATTTCATACTGCTACTTGATTAGTTAACTTATTAATGATTTTACCCGCTATGGGAGCAAAACTGACATTTGATAGTTTTTGACTATAAATGAATAATTCACAAAGGTAGTACATATTTGACATAAAACACAAAAACTCATTATAAACGGTTTTAATTTATATTTATTCTAAATAATCGTCTTAGCGGTTTCAAACGCATTTCTTTAGATTTTTTTAACATAAACAACTCAAAATAAATGATTTATTTTTACGTTTCATACATTGCACCTTAACTTTAGTAAAAAGTTCCGGAAAGCTTATGGTTTCTGTCCAACATCACCGAAAATTGTGTACGTTTGTAGCCACTAAGTTTACGGGCATTAATTTTTTTTTAATATGATTAATAATCGCTTTTACATTCTATTGGCCATATTTGGCTTACTTTTGACCTCAAACGTTCAGGCACAGAATGCTGACCAACGCATGAAAGAGTTGGTTGAGCAACGCAAACAGAACAATTTGACTTCTAATGATCATACAGTATTTAAAATTCAGATCTATAATGGTCTGAGTGAATCAAAAGCCAAATCTGTTCGCAATGATTTTGACCGTACTTTTGTAGGTTACGGGTCTGAGCTTTCTTATACCCAACCGGAATGGAAAGTACAAGTCGGCCGATTCAGTTCTGAAATAGCAGCTTATAAAGCTTTGGAACGTATCAGAAAAAAATTTCCGGGAGCTTTCAGATTAAAAGTACGCTAACAATCCCCAACTAGTCTAAATTTCTTTTGATCAGCAGATAATAATCATTGTCCAGCTCCAGATAACCCTGATCATATATATAGTAGTAAGTACTACCGGCCTTGGTCGTATAGGTAGAGGTATGTAAGTTAAAATCAAAGTTGTGGTCAAAAAGCTTCAGACGTGTCACTTTGGTTTTACCGGTTTTATTGAGCTTGGTAAGTACTTTATAATTGTTTCGCAACCGGTTGTTGGTATTTCTAATCAATTTTTTAGCTTCTACGTCAAAACGGTTGTTGTGTGTATTCCGGCACTGGTCACTACAAAATTTTTTATCACTGCGTCCAAAGATAGGATCGCCACATTCTTTGCAGGTTCTTTGTGCCATAGTATTTGGTTTTAGAATTCGGAATACAGTTTTGATGGTTTGCTTTAATCCTTTGGATTAAAATCATGGACACATCGCCGGATGACTGCCTCCATGGGTTCAAAGGTAAACAAAAGTTCTTTTTTTATTTTTCCTGAATCATAAAACGTCTGTTCGTGAACGGTTTGCGCCATACGCTTTGTAAATGTTTTGGGGCGTCGTAACACAACAGCACTCACGGTATCCAACATCCATAAAAGTTTACCCATCAACGGGGTTAAGGCATGAGAAGGCTCTGATTGATGCATAGCCTTTGCAATACCCGATAATAATTCACGGTAACTTAGGTTTTCAGACACCAATACAAAACGTTGGTTGGAGATCTCACTTGACATCAATTGAGTCATTACCCTGACCACATCCCATACACCAACATAACCTGTAATACCATTGGTGTAATATTTAAAACCATTGGCGACACGCGTAAAAATCTTACCTGTATTTTTATGCCAAAAGCCCGAACCCAAAATCACACCGGGGTTGACAATGACGGCATTCAATCCTTCTTGCGTGCCACGCCAAACCTCCATTTCACCACCGTATTTGGTGATGGCATAATCAAATTTATTATTAGCGGGATTCCATATATTTTGCTCTGTTATCACTCCTTCTTTCACCTGATTGTCCAGCGTAGCCACCGAACTGACATAACAAAATTTATCTATTTTTTCTGCCAATGCCAGATTGACCATATTGGCTGTTCCTTCACTGTTGACACGTCGCATAGCATCAAAGTGTCTGTCATCAAAAGACACCATCGCCGCACAGTGATATACCTGTGAAATACCTTCAAATGCTCGTTTCAAACCCGGGATGTCCAACAGATCGGTTTCTACCCATTCTATAACATTAAACATACGATCAGTCTCATCGGTGTAATAACCGAACACCTGTTTGACTTCTGAAAAATCTGAGGTTTTACGGTAAATAGCCCGTACAGGAGTCCCTTGCTGAATGAGATAAGCCAGCAAATGAGCCCCTACAAGACCTGTACCACCGGTAACCAAGATGTTGGGATTATGTTGTGCCGTATTCATAGTTTCTGGTCTTAATATGACGGGTTTTGCATTCTGATATCAATAGTCTGTGTGTATAGTCACGTTTGCTTACATGTGTTAATACTCCCATTCGCCAATCATTTACCGAGTAACATACGCTTAACTTCATTGAGCTTCATCAAGGCCTCTATGGGTGTAAGTGCATCGATATTGGTGTTTAATATTTCATCTTTAATCTCCACCAACAGCGGATCATCCAATTGGAAAAAACTCAACTGCATATCTTCCTGTACTTCTTTTTGTAATTGATCTTTGACGTTATTATTGGCATGGGTTTCTTCCAGTCGTTTGAGTATTTTTTTGGCTTTGTGAACCACCGGAGTCGGCATACCGGCCAGTTCTGCCACATAGATACCAAAACTGTGTTCACTACCGCCGGGCATCAGTTTACGCAAGAAAATCACCTTGTCTTTGAGCTCTTTGACACTGACATTAAAGTTTTTAATACGCTCAAAGGTATGGGTCATATCATTGAGTTCGTGGTAATGAGTCGCAAACAGGGTCTTGGCTTTTGCCGGATGCTCATGCAGGTATTCTGCAATAGCCCAGGCAATGGAAATACCGTCATAAGTACTCGTGCCACGGCCTATTTCATCCAGTAATATCAGACTTTTATCGGTTATATTGTTGAGAATATTGGCTGTTTCGTTCATCTCGACCATAAAGGTACTTTCACCCATAGATATGTTGTCACTGGCTCCTACCCGTACAAACACCTTATCTACTACCCCTATATGGGCTTGTTCTGCCGGTACAAAACTACCGGTTTGTGCCATCAGGACAATGAGTGCGGTTTGTCGCAGGATTGCCGATTTACCACTCATATTGGGACCGGTAATCATGATGATTTGCTGTTGGTTTGGGTCAAGATGAATATCATTGGCAATAAACGACTCGCCCATGGGCATGTGTTTTTCTATCACCGGATGACGCCCGCTTATAATATCGATGGCTTTATCGTCATTGAGTTCAGGTCTTACGTAATTATTCAATACTGCATTTTGCGCAAAACCGGCGAGAACATCCAATTGAGCAATCACCTGAGCATTGTGTTGAACAGGCTTGATATAATCCTGAACAAAAACAATCAATTCCTCAAAGATTTGTTGTTCCAATTGGGCTATTTTTTCTTCAGCACCCAGAATTTTTTGTTCGTATTCTTTAAGCTCAGGAGTGATATAACGCTCGGCACTGACCAATGTTTGTTTACGCACCCAGTCTTCGGGAACTTTGTCTTTATGGGTGTTGCGTACTTCTATATAATACCCAAACACATTGTTGAAACCTACTTTTAAGGATGATATACCGGTGTCTGTCTGTTCGCGCTTGACCATATCATCCAAATATTTTTTACCCGATTTGGACAAATCGCGTAAATCGTCTAATTCTTGTGAATAACCCGTTTTGATGACATTGCCTTTATTTAAACTCACCGGTGCCTCCGGATTGAGCGTCGCTTCTATATGCTGGCGTAAAGGCTCTAAAGGTTGAATCTGTTCACATAAATCTCTAAAAGCTTTATCATCTGATTGTTTACCCCAATCAATAATGGGCAGCATGGCTTCCAGTGATGTTCTGAGCATCACCAGTTCCCGCGGATTGATACGCGCCGTTGCCACCTTGCTGATGATACGCTCCAAATCACTGATTTGTTTGATTTGCCCTTGTACATGGTTAAAAACATCGTCGTGAACCAGTAAATACTTGACAATATCATGGCGTTTTTTGATACGCGACACATCTTTGAGCGGCATGGACAACCAGCGTTTGAGCAAGCGTCCGCCCATTGCTGAGACCGTTCTATCCATAACGTCCAACAAGGTAACGCCACCGGGTGTATTGGATTGGAACAGCTCTAAATTCCTGATGCTGAACCGGTCTAACCACACAAAGTTATCCTGTTCTATTTTGGCTATTTTGGTCAGGTGCTGTAATCGGTGGTGTTGGGTTTCAGACAAGTAGTGTAGAATCGCACCGGAAGCGATAATCCCTTCGTTAAGATTGTTGATACCAAAACCTTTAAGGGATTTGGTTTTAAAATGTCCGGTTAATATATCATGGGCAAAATCTGGTTGAAAAACCCAATCGTCCAGATAATACACATAAAACTTGGATCCAAACGCTTCCTGAAACCGTTTTTTGTGCTGTTTCTGAACCAGTACTTCATTCGGCTTAAACGTCTGTAAGAGTTTGTCTATATGAGAAGAATCGCCTTGTGAGGTTAAAAACTCACCGGTACTGACATCCAGAAAAGATACGCCCATATATTTTTTCCCAAAATGAACTGCTGCCAGAAAATTATTGGACTTTGATTGTAAGACTTCATCGTTGAGTGATACCCCGGGAGTCACCAATTCAGTAACACCCCGTTTAACGATTTTTTTGGTGGTTTTGGGGTCTTCTAATTGGTCACAGATGGCCACCCGTAAACCGGCTTTGACGAGCTTGGGCAAATAGGTATTCAGGGCATGGTGCGGAAAACCCGCCAAATGGGTTTCTGAGGTGCTGCCTGCCCCGCGTTTGGTCAACACAATATCAAGAATATTTGCTGTTTTGACGGCATCATCGGCAAAAGTTTCATAAAAATCACCTACTCTAAACAACAATAATGCATCAGGGTATTTAGCCTTGATACTATTGTACTGCTTCATCAATGGTGTTTCTTTGGTTTTTTTTGCCATATAACGGGTGAATTTTTACTGTACAAAAGTACACGAAATTTATGATTTGTAAAGGTCAGACCTTTTGGTCGCAATTATGCAATTTTGCTAATATTTGTCGTTAAGCTTAGACCGGATTTGAGATTGTTAAAATGTACGGTTACCAAAGTCATGTCTTTATTCACGAATCTTTTATTCATCCAGTAAAAATTCAGGGGCATATTGTTCAAAATAAAAAATGATAGCCTCTTTCATCAACACCGTTTGTTCACCGGGTTTCAGTTGGGGCAAAGGCTTTTCCAATTTATAATGCGGCCAACCATCAGAGTCAAAGTGGTCAAATGAATAATGCCCGTAAGGTTCTAACAAACGACACACAGCAATATGCATTAGCCCTACCTTATCATCTTTGGAAAAGGCTTGTTGCCCTTGACCTAATTCGCGTACACCGATCAGATAGATAACGGCTTCTAAATTTAAGACATCACCATCAGCAAATTGACGGGATAAACGGGAGACAATATTATGCCATTGCTGTTGCTTGATTGGGTTTCTCGGGTTCAAAATTTACCTTTAGTTTTAATTGATGGACTATGAATTATAGGGCAATATTAAGATAAAATCTTATTTTTTCATTACTTTGCAATAATCTAACAAAAAAAAACATGAGTATTTTTGATATTATCATAGCTATTATTTTGCTGATAGGATTTATCAAAGGCATTAAAGATGGTTTGTTGATCGAAGCAGCCTCACTGATAGCATTGGTTGTCGGTATATACGGGGCTATTCACTTCTCCTATTTTGCCGGTGATTTCCTGAAAACCAAAGTAGATTGGGAGGAACGTTATATCACTTTAGCAGCTTTTACCGTAACATTTGTAGTTATCGTGATTGTCATCGGTGCAGCAGGGAGACTACTCACGAAGTTAGCTAAATTTGCCCTTTTAGAATGGGTAAATAAAATAGCCGGCGGTTTATTCGGGGCTTTAAAATGGGCTTTAATCATCAGTGTGGTATTATTGATATTTGATAGATTCAATTCAAAAATGACCTTTATCACCCCCGAGACCAAACAACAATCCATGCTTTATAAACCTATGAAGAATCTGGCACCTATGTTGTTTCCAAATTTTATCAAAGTAACCCCCGAAGAAGAAAAAGAACAACAAGACATATTAGAGGAACTCAATCTATAGTTTATGCTGACACCGTATATCAAAGACTTATTATACCGGTATGACCGCGTAATTATTCCCAATTTTGGCGGCTTTGAAACCCAAAAGATTTCAGCCCAAATTGATGAAAAAACACATGTCTTTTCTCCACCGAGAAAAGCACTAACCTTTAATACAGATTTGACCTCAGAGGACAACCTGTTAGCAGATTATATTGTTTCAAAGGATCATATCACCAAAGAATCCGCAGATAATTTTATTAGTTTCCAAGTGGAGGAATGGCATAATACCTTGGAAAGCAAACCCTTGACATTAGACGGGATAGGCGTCTTTAATAAAGACCCTCAAGACCGGCTACATTTTATTCCCGATGAGAGCAGTAATTTTATGGCCGAATCATTTGGTTTATCACAAGTAAACGCCAACCAGGTCTCACGCACATCTACGCCTGAAAAAACGGTCTCTGATGTTGATGAAAAACCTGTAACTACACCCCCAAAAAGATCTTCAAAAAAAGGATTAGCCTGGTGGTATTACGCTGCCGTTTTAGCACTGCTTATTGGCTTAGCAACAATACTTTACCAGTTCTATTTACACGATTGGTCATGGGGCAATAACCGTAAAGACACCCGGAATAAAGCTATCGAAATAGAAAAACCCAACAGAACCATTGATCTCGGGGCTGACAATCGCAGTGAAAACACCGTTGACAAGGTTAACAGTGACAGTACTGAAGCAGTAAAACCGGGAGACACCCTTACAAAACCCACAAAACCTGAACAGAACACATCAACAGTGGTTACAACCACCGGTAAACAATACTTTATTATTGTAGGTGCTTTTGGCCAGGCGGAAAATGCCGATAAGAAACTCAACCAACTCAAAGCTCAGGGTTATACTAATGCTCTTATTGTTGACAGTCCCCATTCGCGTTTGACACATGTTGCTTGCGGACCTTATTCGTCCTTGCGTAACAGCCAACCGGATTTAAGAACACTTAAACAAAACAATCCACAAGCCTGGGTTCTGAAAAAATAATTTAAACACACCATAACCAATGAATAATCTTAAACCAAAAACCGCCGCAGAATCCCGAACTGTTCTTACTGATTTGGTTTTACCCGGAGAAACCAATCCTTTAAACAGCCTTTTTGGGGGTGAACTATTAGCACAGATGGATAGAGCTTGTAGTATTGCTGCAAGACGTCACTCGCGCAGTATAGTCGTTACGGCATCAGTCAACCATGTGTCTTTTGATAAATCTGTGTCATTGGGCAGTGTTTATACTGTGGATGCCAAAGTATCCCGCGCTTTTAAAACCTCTATGGAGATTTTTGTCGATGTCTGGACAGAAGAGATTAAGAGCGGTAAACGGGAAAAAGTTAATGAAGGAATCTATACGTTTGTCGCCGTTGATGATCATGGGAATCCCATCCCCGTTCCGCCGTTGATTCCGGAAACCGATCTCGAAAAAGAACGTTATGCAGCCGCTTTACGCCGTAAGCAATTGAGTTTAATCCTATCCGGAAAAATGCTTCCTCAAGAGGCCACAGAACTGAAGAAATTATTTGAGGAGTAAAGCGTATCAACACCCACAG
>PDQD01000009.1 GCA_002747695.1 Flavobacteriia bacterium | reverse complement strand
CAAACCGGCAATATCCTGCTGTGACATCTGTCCCACAGCTCCACTGATAGCCTTCATATCTTTACCGTATTTGGGACCCAGTGTTTTAAAATTAGGCTTGACCGTTTTGACCAATATACCCGAAGCATCATCCAATAATTCTATGTCCTTGACATTGACCTCTGCCTTAATCAAAGCCGCAACAGCCTGAATTTCTTCTTTTTCAGCTTGGTTATGTACCGGAATCATCAGTCGTTGTAACGGTTGACGCACTTTAATTTTTTCCAATTGTCTTAACGACAAGGTCATAGAGGAGATCAATTGGGCTTTTTCCATTTTGTATTCCAATGCTTTATCAATAAACTGCTCGTCATACACCGGAAAATCCTCCAGATGTACCGATTCTTTTTTGGCTTGGTCATCTAATGTAGCAGTCAAATCCCTGTACAATTGCTCCATAAAGAAAGGCGCTACAGGTGCACCCAGTTTGGCAACTGTCAACAAACAGGTGTAAAGCGTCTGATAGGCCGAAACTTTATCCGTACCGTATTCTCCTTTCCAAAAACGACGGCGACTCAAACGCACAAACCAGTTACTCAAATGCTCATTGACAAAATATTGAATATCTCTTGTCGCTTTAGTCGCATCATAACCGTCTAATGATGTATTTACATTTTTGATCAAAGTATGCAATTCAGATAAAATCCAACGATCCAATTCTGAACGCTCTTGAAGCGGTACTTGAGGTTCATTGCCTGTAAAATTATCCAGGTTGGCATACAAAGCAAAGAATGAATAAGTGTTGTACAGTGTACCAAAGAATTTACGGCGGACTTCGCCCACACCCTCTATATCAAATTTCAGATTGTCCCAAGGGTTGGTATTGGCAATCATATACCAACGTATGGGATCCGGTCCGTAGTCATCCAAGGTCTTAAACGGGTCAACTGCATTACCCAATCGCTTAGACATTTTTTTACCAAATTTGTCTAAAACCAAGCCATTGGACAGTACATTTTTATACGCCACATGATCAAATACCAATCCGGCAATCGCATGAAGCGTATAGAACCAGCCCCGTGTTTGATCCACACCTTCGGCAATAAAGTCTGCTGTCAGACTACCGTGATCCGGCACTTCTTCAAACGGATAGTGCCATTGGGCAACAGGCATAGCCCCTGAATCAAACCATACATCAATCAAATCGGCTTCACGCTTCATCGGCTGACCTTTAGGTGAGACCAATATAATTTTATCAACCACATTTTTGTGTAAATCAATCTTGTCATAATTGGCTTCACTCATATCTCCCACTACAAATCCGGCAAACGGATTTTCGGTCATCAGACCCTGAGCTACAGATTTGTCAATGGCTGCCATCAATTCCTCTACCGAGCCTATGATGATTTCTTCAGTTTTATCTTCTGTACGCCATATAGGCAATGGAATACCCCAAAAACGGGAACGCGATAAGTTCCAGTCATTGGCATTTTGCAACCAATTGCCAAATCTGCCTTCACCTGTGGCTTTGGGTTTCCAGTTTATCGTTTGGTTTAGCTCGTATAAACGGTCTCTGACCTGTGAAATTTTAATAAACCACGAATCCATGGGATAGTACAAGACCGGTTTGTCTGTACGCCAACAGTGCGGATAGTTATGCACGTGTTTTTCTACATGAAAGGCCTTGTTTTCGTATTTTAATTGGATAGAGATATCAATATCTACTGATTTTTCAGGAGCTTCACCCTTAGCATAATATTCATTCTTAACGTAGCGTCCGGCATAAGGCCCCATATGCTTGGTAAAACGTCCTTGCAAGTCAACCAGCGGCACCAAATTGTCCTGATCATCTCTGACCAACATCGGTGGTACTTCGGGTTGAGCTTGTTTAGCGACATTGGCATCATCCTGACCAAAAGTAGGTGCCGTATGTACAATTCCGGTACCGTCTTCAGTCGTCACAAAATCCCCGGCAATGACTCTAAATGCATTTTCAGGATGTTCTGCCGGTTGTGCATAGTCTATCAATTGCTCATAACGCAACTCCAATAAATCTGCGCCTTTACAAGAGCCTTTGATCAGGTAAGGAATAGTTTTGTCAGTTTGTTGGTATGATTTTAAGTCTGACGCATCTTTGACTTCTGTATATTTTCTGCCAAATTGTGCCCCTACCAGATTTTGGGCTAAGATGACCTGTACAGGCTCAAAGGTGTATTGGTTATAGGTTTCTATCAGAACATAATTTATTTTTTTACCCACAGTCAAAGCCGTATTAGACGGTAAGGTCCATGGGGTGGTCGTCCAGGCTAAAAAGCAAACCGGAACTGCTTTGTTATAGGAAAACGGCAATCGGTCTAAAGAAGCGTCTTCTACTTTAAATTGAGCCGTAATCGTCGTGTCGGTTACATCTTTGTAACAACCGGGCTGGTTGAGCTCATGTGAACTTAAACCCGTTCCGGCTTTGGGTGAATAAGGCTGAATGGTATAGCCTTTATACAACAAACCTTTGTCGTAAACCTGTTTCAGTAACCACCATACCGATTCCATATATTTGGGTTTGTAAGTGATATACGGATCATCCATATCGACCCAGTACCCTATACGTTTAGTCAAATCATTCCAAATATCGGTATAACGCATCACTGAGGTTTTACAGGCTTTGTTATAATCGTCTATACTGATACTTTTACCAATGTCTTCTTTGGTGATACCCAATTCTTTTTCTACCGATAGTTCCACCGGCAAACCGTGTGTATCCCAACCAGCTTTCCTGTTGACACGGTAGCCTTGCATGGTTTTATAACGGGCAAATAAATCCTTAACCGTACGACCGATAACATGGTGAATACCGGGTAAACCATTCGCTGAAGGCGGGCCTTCAAAAAAGACAAACGTATTGTCTTTACTACGTGAACGAACACTTTTATGAAAAATATCTTCTTTTTCCCAAAAGTTTAACACGTCATTAGCGGTATGTTTAAGGTCTAACTGCTTGTAGGTCTTGAATGTTTTACTCATAATTCACTTTTTTCGACTAATTTGCAAAAGTACAATAAATTCTGATTTGTCAACGGGATAAAATCCCGAGGTTTTACACGTGGAATCAGCTTGGTTTAAACGGCTAAATAATACAGGTCAATACTGATAAGTAGTCAGAAATTTATGTATGGCTATAGGCAACGGATACTCACCCACCGAAGACCAATCGATACTGTCTTCAATCACCTCATCACTTACCACCTCCCAAAACCTGATACTGATATCCTGATGTGTCAACTTATGCTTGACCGGTTGAGGAGTGAGTAATTTTAGCTGACTGACCTGAGCTATCGCCTGCGCTTTTTGATGAATTGTTTCTACGTCGGGAAACGTTTGGCTTTCTATCAAAGGAAACTGGTACAAATGCCGCCAGATATCTTTATGTTCCCTTTTGTAAAGTAGCGTTTTATGATTCGGTAATTTAAAAATCAAATAATCGAAAAACCGCTTTTTGACAGTGAGTTTTTTGAGTTTAACCGGCAATTGATCAATGACACCATGTTCAAAAGCAAAGCACATTTGAATCATCGGGCAGCCCTCACAATCAGGGTTTTTAGGTGTGCATTGCAAAGCGCCAAATTCCATCATAGCCTGATTGAAAGTACCCGGACTATGGGCAGACATTAATGATTGTGCCAATGTTTTAAACTCGGTTTTGGCTTTGTGTTCGTTGATAGGCGTTTTGATGCCAAACACACGGGATAACACCCGGTAAACATTACCATCAACTGTTGGTACAGCTTCATCAAAACAAATAGAAGCTATTGCCGATGCCGTATAATCACCGATACCCTTAAGCCTGATCAACTCTTTATAGGACGCAGGAAACCGACCGTTCATTTCATGAGCTACAACCCGTGCCGTATGATGTAAATTCCTCGCCCGGGAATAATAGCCTAAACCCTGCCATAGTTTTAACACCTCTTGTTCATCAGCACCGGCCAAACTAAAAACATCGGGGAAAGCCCGGACAAACTTTTCGTAATAGGGCAGTCCCTGACTGACTTGCGTCTGCTGCAACATGATCTCAGACAACCAGACCAAATACGGATCACCTACATCACGCCAAGGCAATGTACGTTTGTGCTGATCATACCAACGGATCAAAATATGTGAAAAGTTTTGTGCCATATTAAAATTCCTGCAAAAGTAAATATAATTAGGACACAGGATGTAAAAGGTGAAACTGTGGGGTGGGTAGTGGGCAGTTCCCAGTAGGCAGTGGGCAGTCTAATCTGGAGTGGGTAGTAGGCAGTCTCCAGTGGGCAGTGGGCAGTAGGCAGTACCCTAATCATCTACGCTAAAACCTCATCAACACAATAAAAAGGCTTTATGTCATGTTTCTAATATACCTATAGCGAATATATACTATCTTTGCCCCCATGGGAGACCGATTTGAACATCTCAAGAAAAAACTAACCAACAAGTACCGGTTGGTCATTATGAATGAGGAAACTTTTGAAGAACAAGTATCCTTCAAGTTGTCCCGTCTCAATGTGTATGTCGTTGGGGGGGTCTTTTCTATTTTCTTAATTGTTTTCACCAGTTTATTGATTGCCTACACCCCTCTTAGAGAGTATGTACCGGGCTACACTACTGCTGATGTCAGAAGCCGGTCGGTAATTTTACTGGATTCACTGGAAATTTTACAGGAAAAAAACCTTGAGAACAACTTACAACTCAACGCTATAAAAACTATTTTGAGTGGTGATATTGAAGTGGAAGACATCAAGGCCGATGTGGATTCTTTGGTTAAAGCAGAAAAAGACACTTTGAAAATGGAAGAATTACTCGCCAGCAGAGAAGATTCTTTGTTCAGAGAAGAAATTGAAAAGGCCGATAAATACAACGTCATGCCCAATCAGATAGAAAAGCATTCTATGGTGTTTTTTGCGCCTGTTACCGGAAGCATTACAGATAAATTTAATGCAAAGGAGCAGCATTACGGCATCGATGTCGCTGTACCTAAAAACACTCCTGTAAAAGCGGTTGAAGACGGTACTGTTATTTTTGCCGAATGGTCTATAGACACAGGTTTTGTCATCATTGTGGATCACGGTAGGAGTATCATATCTGTATATAAACACAATGCCAAACTCTATAAAAAGGCAGGTGACAATGTCAAATCAGGAGAAATCATTGCCATTGCCGGCAGCGAAGGCATGTTGAGTACCGCTACACATTTACACTTTGAATTGTGGTACAATAGTTATCCCATTGATCCCAGTCAATTTATACAATTTGAATAATGAGTTTTAAGTCATTTGCCGCCAAATTATTTGCCCGATACATCTACCGCAAAGAACAACGTTGGATACAGCACCCGGTAGAAACCCAGGAAAGCGTATTTCAAGACTTAATAAGCAGTGCTAAAAACACCGTTTTCGGACAAGACCATGACTTTGAAAACATCCATACCCATGCTGATTTTGTCAAACGCGTTCCCATCCGTGATTATGAAGGTTTAAAGCCGTATATCAAACGGGTAGAATCCGGAGAAGCACATGTCTTATGGCAAGGCAAACCACTGTATTTTGCTAAAACATCCGGGACAACCTCCGGTGTGAAATACATCCCGATAACCAAAGCGTCAATGCCTACACATATAGAAGCCGCCCGTAATGCGTTATTGTTTTACATCTACAATACAGGTAATGCCGATTTTGTCAATGGTAAGATGATTTTCCTGCAAGGCAGTCCGGAGTTAGAAGAGAAAAACGGGATAAAAATTGGCAGATTGAGTGGTATTTCGGCTCATTTTGTACCTAATTATTTATTGAAAAACAGATTACCCAGTTGGGAAACCAACATTATAGAAGACTGGGAAACCAAAGTGGATAAAATCATCGAGGAAACATTACCCGAGGACATGACCGTTATCAGTGGAATTCCATCCTGGGTACAGATGTATTTTGAAAAACTACAGGCTAAAACGGGTCAACAGATCAAAGACATCTTTCCCAACGTCAACTTTTTTATTTACGGAGGTGTCAACTTTGAACCTTATAAAGCCAAGTTTGAGAGTCTTATTGGTAAAACAATAGATTATATAGAGTTATTTCCCGCTTCTGAAGGTTTTTTTGCCTTTCAGGACACTTTGGATCAGGAAGGCATGTTGCTCTTACTCAACAGTGGTATGTTCTATGAGTTTATCCCGATAGAGGACTACCATAACGAGAATCCTACCCGTTTAACCTTAAAAGATGTTAAGCTTGGCGTTAATTATGCCTTGATTATCAATTCCAATGCCGGTTTATGGGGATATAGTATTGGTGATACCGTGGTATTTACCTCGCTAAAACCTTACCGGGTCAAAGTCTCGGGCCGTATCAAGCATTTTATTTCGGCGTTTGGCGAACACGTTATTGCCAAAGAAGTGGAAACTGCTCTAAAAGAAGCCATGACCGGAACCGGTGTATTAATCAGTGAATTCACTGTAGCCCCACAAGTCAATCCCAAAGAAGGTTTACCCTATCATGAGTGGCTGATAGAGTTTGAGAATCCACCACAAGACTTAGAAATCTTTGCTCAAAACGTTGATAAGTATTTGCAGGAGCAAAATATCTACTACAAAGATTTAATAGACGGTAAAATCCTTCGTACACTTGTCATCACACCGGTTAAAAAAGGCGCTTTCCATGAGTATATGAAATCCATAGGTAAGTTTGGCGGTCAAAATAAAATCCCACAGCTGTCCGATAACCGTAAGATTGCAGATGCCATAGAAAACATGGACTTATTGTGTCTATAACAGAACCGTAATTCCTCAAAGCACCAATAATATCAATGGACAAAGGGTTTTCTGTCACAACGGATTGCCTCATTTCACAGGGCAAACGCATTACTTTTTAAGTAGATTTAGCACTTTTGAGATAATGGTTATCCCACCCTGCTTTTAGACGCCTACTTTTAACCCCTATTTTACTTGACTTTTCATTTTTCAA
>PDQD01000038.1 GCA_002747695.1 Flavobacteriia bacterium | reverse complement strand
TACTGTATACTCACCTGCCGGTGTATTCGGCGCTACGGTTACGGTACCGTCTGCATTGACCGTTAGCGGGCCTGCTGTATTTGGTGTAATCGTAACATCATCAGGATTGACCGGGTCACCGTTTAAGGTATCGTTATCTAAAACATTACCGGCGTCACCGCCTGTAAGGCCGTTGATCGGGCCTGCCGTATCATCTACTGCATCTATCGGCCTATCGGCGCCGGTTCTACAGTTACCGTTACCGTTGCTGTATCACAGTTCGTCGGATTTAATTTCTCACAGATTGTATACTCTACAGGGTATTCTCCGGACGGTGTTCCTGCCGGTACTTGTACCATACCGTTTTCATCAACTGTGGTCCGTTTAACCTATCATTCGCTAATACATCTCCTGCTGCTCCGCCTTCTAATCCATTGACAGGAGTCGCTGTAAAGTCGTCATCTACTGCATCTATCAGCGCCGGTTTTACAGTTACCGTTACTGTTGCTGTATCACAGTTCGTCGGATTTAATTTCTCACATACGGTGTACTCTACAGTATACTCACCTGCCGGTGTGTTCGGCGCTACGGTTACAGCACCATCTGCACTGACCGTTAACGGACCATTAGTATTCGGCGTAATCGTTACATCATCAGGGTTGACCGGGTCGCCGTTTAGGGTATCGTTGTCTAAAACATTGATACCGGCGTCACCGCCTGTCAAGCCGTTAATCGGACCTACTGTGTCATCTACAGCACAAACAACATTGTCAATGACAATCATTTCACTGTCTGCTGAGGTACAATTATCAGTATTAGTATGAGTAAAAGTATATGTCCCTGAAGGCGCTGTGACCAATCCGGAATCTGATATACTGACACCTGTATTAGGCGTGAACGTATAGGTATCTCCATCAACGTAATCTACGATTTGGAAACTTCCCGTTGGCGTCTCACATGTAGGTTGGGTAATCTCACCTATGGTTGGTACCGGTGGGGTCGGCGGTTGTTCATTGACAACAATTTGCGCACTCGGCTCTGAGGTACAATTTTCGGGATTGGTGGTATGTGTAATGGTATAAGTACCTGCCGGAGCTGTAACCAGTCCGGAATCTGATATGCTGACACCTGTATCCGGTGATAATGTATAGGAATCACCCGCTACAAAATTTGTAATCTGGAAACTTCCATTTTCTTCTGTACAGGTCGGTTGGGTAACCGAGCCTACCATAGGTATAGACGAAACATTAACCTCTATATTGACCTCTTCACTTAAGTGTTCACATGTATTGTTCGGGTTTAAAAACTTAACCCTGTAATCGCCCGCATCTGTTGTAGTAACACCAGGTAACGTAATAGTCTGTGCAACATTGTCTGGTACTGCTCCTGTTTGTCCGGATACATCAACCCAAGATGAACCATCTTTCTTTTGTAATTGATAAGTCCAGTCTGAACCTTCAGTATCTGCTGTAAATTCAATAGTCGCATCATCACCTTCACATACAGGACTGTTCGACGTTAAATCTACAGGCATGATAATACTTGCAGCTTCTTGTGATGCACCTATGGCTTGACCGCCTTGGGCAGCATTCGGAACTCCATTGGCATCTACATCATTGCCTAAATTCTGATTTGAAGCCGAAGAACCCGTTCCTACTGTTACAGTTCCACTCGCATCTACAACTGCTGTTAAATTTGCACCACCCTCTACAGCATCCAAACAACCATCATTGTCTGAATCTAAATCTAAATGGTTGGGTATGCCATCGTTGTCGGTGTCTAAAGCTAAAGGTAAATCATTACATACATCGTTGAACCTTATTTTATGGAAGTTCTTGTACCAACCTGTGGAAGCGGTATAGCCAAAATAAGGGTTGGGCTCACCTCCAAATATATCTGTTACTATATTGGGATTAATATAGCTACCTGCAATCTGTCCATCTACAGTATAGCTGAGTTCTCCACTATATTTATTCCAGATAATCACAACATCATGCCAAGCATCATCCTCTAAATTAGGTAAAGCAGTTGTTGATGATAAACTTGACTGGTCAACAGACTTCCATATATGTCCATGATCCTCAGTAATATCTTCTTGAAGAGGACCGGGATCAATATCTGTAAAATTATTATATGTATCCAGCTCTAAAACAATACCGTTCTGAATACCTTTTGCACCAATACCACGACCCGGTTCTCCGGAAGCACTCGTACCATTTGGATCATTGTGAAAGACTATAGCAATACCATCGGCACCTTCATTATCAATAGTTCCAAGATAAGCCTCCATCTTCAAGGTGAAACTTTTAGAAAAATCTGCTCGTGTCAAACTCCATACTTGCCCATTCTTATTTCTCTCTTCCGGTGTCAATTGAATTTCAGAATTGTTTTCGATAAAAACCGCATCATCGTTTACCACAAAGGTTTCTGAAAGATTATTAGACAATCCTTTTTCTTCACAATCCAAAATACCATCATTGTCATCGTCTAAATCAGTTTGATCATCTATACCATCACAATCCGCATCACCAAAAATAGTGACATTAAATTCGTAGCCACAATCGGGAGAATTATTAGTTATGACAAACTTGTAGGTTCCTTCACCTAATTGAATGTCTTTATGATCTTCTGTTACTCCCGTATCCGGATCTATAACCGTACTTGTATAGGTGGCATCTGTAGTTCCTGTTTGTGTAATTGTCCAACCGGTTTGCGGTAAATTGGTAAAATTAATTGTAGTTTGGGGATCTGTACACGTAACCGACGATGTTAACGGAACGACTTCCGGCACCATAAACTCTATCTTATAATCTTCTACCTCTCCACTGGTTGCCAAATCTGAAACATTTAAATTATCTCCATAAGACATTCTAAAACGCATCATACGCGTATCGCCGGGTTGGGGTTGGAAACCGGTGCCAAAGTGACCCCGAAAATCCAGATATTTATACCCGTCAAAACCAGGTTCAATGGTTTCTGTAAATTTTTCATCCGTATCAAATAAACCATTATCATTGGCGTCTATCCAAACATGCAGATACCCATCCTTGTTTTCATGATAATTATGCACTTTTACAGGTCCCGGACAATCTTTAAACCATTTGGCGCCAGGTATTCCATCTTCGTCATCTATGCCCGGGTTTGGTTGATCATTATCATCCCCATCTGCATTAGGACTATGAAGAGAGGCATCTTCTGAATCTACATATTTGCCAATACCAAGAATGGGTTCATCCAAGGCCACCAAATCTTGTGAATTAGGTTGAGCATCCCAAACAGCCGTTTGGGTCATCAATGAGCCTCCGAGATCCGGTAAAGTGTAGTGTCTTGCACCTTTCCCTGTATCATAAGAAGCCGGTGCATCACCAAAGTCCAGTAAATCTATCAGCCCTAATGCGATGGTTTGTTTGCCCTTTCCTTTGATAGTCACCCTCAGTTTATTTACATGGGTCGCTGCAAACATCACATCTCCCTTACCATCTCCTGCAGTACTGTGATTCGTGGCTTGTAATTTTGCTCCCATAATGGCATTAGTCGTAGGTGTGGTTCCCACAGAAGGGGTTACCTTAACATGAAACTCTCCATCAGGATCATAGGTGTAGGTTTCTACGGGTTGTACTACCGCATCAGGCTGTATGCCGCCACTAGCATCAGGAAGTATTTCAAGCGAGTAATATTCATTATTGTCATATAAACTCTCTGCTCCGGCAATAATAAAGGCAAAATCTTTTACCGGAATTACAGTTCCCGCTAAAGCAGCAGTTATTTCCACATCAAAAGTCACCAGTCCTCCAGAGGGGGTGTTGATAGCTACCACCCTGTCATTATACCCGTTATGAGTACCAGAGCCAGTACCCGTACCCCAGTTGTAGGCTACAGGGAAATTGTTTTTATTCCAACTGTTATAAAGATCTGCATAAGGTCCTCCGCTGACATTATAAACCCTAACAGTATAGGTGATACCAGAATTAACTGCTTCAAAGGTAATTGTCTTACCCTCAGTTATGGGGTCATTTCTATTTCCCCATTCCAGCCAATAAATAACATCTCTATATACTCCGGTGCCTCCGGTAGCTTTGGAGGCTTGAGCAAACACACTAATAAAAGCACTAAAAAATAGTGCAACCGTAAAAATAATTTTATAAATTTTTCTCATATCTTTCTTAAAAAAATAATGCAAATCTAATAAAATTATTTTGAACACGATGTTTTTGAAAACCATCATACCAGGGCAAACGCATCAAAAAAATCAACAAAAACAGTGTAAACAACGTGAGTTCGACTTAAGCAGACGGCAATTTAGCAATAATATCTAGGTTTAAAGATAGTTTTTTGTCAAAGAATTGGTATGTAATAAGACCAGAGGCGCAGGCAAGGATTCACCACTATGGATAGTATAATTTCTAAATTTGATAAAGATGGTGATTTGCGCAAAAACTTCAGAAAACTATTAATTAATGGTGAGAAAATATTAGACCAAGCCAAAGAACTAAAGAAGAACTACAATAAAGACTATTATAAACCTGATGATTGTCCACGATAGAGTAAGTGTTTAACAGACTGAATATATTCTATCTGAATGTGTGTGATATAATGCCCTGCATCGTTCAAGGTGACACGCAGGTCAGAGAAATAGGATTAGGATTTAAGTGATAGGCAAAAGCATAATACTATGCATCCTATATCAACCTATTCCAAAATTCAAATAGACTTTTTTCGGGTTTAATGTTTTTCCACCGTGCTTCTAGACACAGTTGCTTTTAACGTTTGCCAAATATTTATAATATCATTGGATAATTGAAACCTGATGACCAGAAACATATATACAGAGCTGATGAGAATACTTTTGACAATAATGCTAATAATAGGATGAAAAGGAAAGTCCCAGAATGAAAAAAGGACAAACAACCCTAAAAGAATCAACATCACCCAAGGCGTTTGACGGGTATAAGGCAACAAGGCAAATTTCTGCTTGACATACCATAGTTTAAGCGCATTAAAAGCCAATACGACAATCAGTGTGGACAATGCCGCCCCGTTGATACCTAAATAATTGATAAGAAAAATATTTAACACCACGACTGCCAGTGACATTAAGACGCTGTAAGGCAACAGGATTCTATAGTATTTGGAATTTGATATTATCGCCCCGTTATTCCCCAAAAACATATGGCTCAATTTGGTTATGGAAATCATCAAAACCACCCATACCCCACCACTGTACTTTTCGGGAATAATGGCGTATAAAGCATTGATATTGGCATTGATCAATAAAAAAATCAACCCTGAAATAATCAGTAAATTAATATGACTTTTTTGATACAGGGATTGCAAAACCTCTTTATTATGCTCATTGACTGCCTGAGCTGTAACCGGCTGCATGATTTGTGCCATGGCACGTCCCGGCACTTCTATCACTGAGCCTATATAAACAGCAACGGCATAAAAAGCCGTTTGGGCAATGTCTATTTTTTGGGGAATCATAAACTTGTCAATATCAAGCACCATAGACCCGGCTGTACCGGCAAGAATAATATAAAATGAATAGCGCAATATAGCTTTAAAGTTATCAGGAAGCTCAAAAATCAGCTTGGGTTTGCGCACATAAAAAGCGTACCCCATCATGATCAGCATTCGTAAAACATAACTCAGGGTCAGGGCATAAATAAACCCAACCTCATCAAGAACCTTAAAATACACCAAAACCAGTAAGAACATCGTTGACACACGGGTAAAAAACTCCTTCATCGCATTGCCAAACACTGATTTCAGCTGAACCCTGCTCCATGCATAAAAGATTTCAAAATAGGCCGTAAAAAGCGCTACGAGGTATATGATATAAACATAATTCCGGACGATGGGATTCTTTTCGGATAATAACAACGAAATTTGTTCATAGAAAAAAACACCAATCAAAGCCACTGGTATAGCGATAAACAATGGTAAAATCAAGGCTGTAAACAGCAATTTATCCTTATCCCGTTCAGATTGATATGAGGAATAAAACTTGATAATACTATGCTGAACACCCAAAGCCATCAAAGGCATGACGAGATTGGCACTGGAGAATAGAAATGTAACCAAGCCATAGTACGATTCTGGCAACCAATAAGTATAGAGAAACAGCGCATTGACACCACCTATGGCAAAAGCCATATAGGTAATAATGGTGTTGTGTAACGACTGTTTAAAGATAATTCCCAAAACAAATACTTTATGTCATCAAACTGATGCTGATTCTCCCTTAAGTTTCCTTTTCTGTTTCATCTAAATATTTCCAATGACATCGATTCCAACAGACATCTGTAACAATCTAAAGACCTATCAACCAGACAATCTCCTTGTAAATCATACGCCCCACATCATCGCCGTATAAGTTTTTATTATAAACGGGTTGTTGTGAAACAAAACGGTCAAAAGCGTCTTTGATTTTTCCGGCATCTGCCCCTGTAATCATGGCATAACCGTGTTCAACCAACTCCAGCCACTCAGTCTCTTCACGGACAATCAACACCGGTTTTTGGTTAAAAAAAGCCTCTTTCTGTAAGCCACCACTATCGGTGACAACCATACTGCAATACTTTAATAATTCCAGCATATCAAAATAACCTACCGGGTCAATCAGTGTAATAGCTGTAGTAAGACCATACCTCTCCATCATTTTTTTTGTCCGTGGATGTAGCGGCATCACCACTTTTTTAAATTGGTTCAGATCATCTAAGGCTTCAAAAACAGTCTTTAGCCGCTGTTCATCGTCAGTGTTTTCCTGTCTATGTATGGTAGCCAGTACAAACTTATCTTTCTTGAGGTTTAACGTTTGGCACACAGTTGATTTCAAAGCCGATGTTTCGGAATAAAACATGACGGCATCTTTCATAATATCACCTGTCTGCACTATCTTGGACTGAAAATGCTCAAAACCCTCAAGTTTCAGGTTATCAACAGCCTGCCTGGTAGGGCATACTAACAGGTCGGCTATCCTATCGGTTAAAATACGGTTGATTTCTTCCGGCATTGCCATATTAAACGAGCGTAGTCCCGCTTCCACATGAATCAATTTGATATGTAATTTTTTGGCTGCCAAAGCCCCTGCCAAAGTCGAATTGGTATCACCGTAAACCACTACGGCATCGGGTTTTTCCTCTGACAAAACCTGCTCAATTTTTTCGAGCATCTGCCCGGTCATTGCCCCATGTTGCAAACCATTGATGTTGAGAAAATATTTAGGTCTGGGAATCTGCATCTCTTCAAAGAACACATCACTCATGTTAGCATCATAGTGCTGTCCGGTGTGTACAATAACCTCTTCTATCTGTTGGTGTTCTTTAATCACACGACTCAACACAGCTGCTTTGACGAATTGAGGTCTTGCCCCTAGAATGGTTAGTATTTTTGGTTTCAAGTCACAAAAGATTTAACTACAAAAGTAATAAAGTTGACGGGATAGGATTTGATTAGCGAATGATCGTATGCGTTCAACATCAAAAATCACGAACTAAAAGGCCATTTTCAGTTTGAGATTAAACACCCGGCCGGTCATATAGTTTTTGACACCATACATGCGCTTGGAATACACATCGCGTACCCAGGTATTAGTAATGGCATTACGCATATCAAAGATATTGAGGATCTCTCCCCCTACACTCAATTCTTTAAACAGATTGAATGCAGAAGATCGGGGTTTATTGATCTCATCCTTTATCACGTAATAAATCCCCAAATCCACGCGCTTATAATCACTCAAACGCAACTGATAATTATACGGATCTGCATATGTAGGCGACCCTCCGGGGACACCTGTATTGTACACCAGATTGAGCGACATTTTAAGGTTGGGCATACTGGGCACATAATCCTGGAATAATAAGGCAAATTTCAAGCGTTGATCTGCAGGACGGGAAATCCAACCATTATCATCAATATTTTCTTCTGTTTTGAGGAAACCTATATTGACCCAGCTTTCAGTACCGGGTACAAACTCACCATTGATTCGCAGGTCTGCACCATAGGCATAAGCAATGGCGTTATTGGTGGCCGCATAGCGAATACGCACATTATCTACCGTATAAGGATTGACATCGGTCAGATTTTTGTAATAGAGTTCCGTGGTCCACTTAAAGGGGCGATTCCACAATGTAAACTCAAAGTCATTACCCAAGACCAGATGATAAGAGTTCTGGGCTTGTATACCGTAATTGATCTGCCCGTTTAAATCCCTTAACTCCCTGTAAAACGGCGGTTGGGCATAACGTCCTCCGGACAACCTGAACACCACATCTCTTTCCCAGTCCGGTTTAAACACCAATTGCACCCGCGGACTGACAACCACACTGTTGTTTTGATTTATGGTCCAATGCTGTGCACGTACACCGGCAGTTACCCATAATTGATGATCGTCCCATGAGAATTCTTTACGCCATTGGGCAAAACCCGATAACCGGTGAATATCCAAATCGTTAAAGCTATTGACATTTTGGTAAGGAACAATAGGTTGATCATAGGGCTCATACGGCTGATTGTTGGCTACATAACCCGGAGGTCTGATGTAAAATCCTGCCGAATCGATGACTTCCCATTCCTTTAAACGGTCTTTGATATTTTCATATTGGTATTTTAATCCGAAGTTCCAATGGCTTCCACCTTTGTAAACAGAAGCCTTCAATTGTAATTGACCGATCAAGGCATCCAACTCGTTTCTGGCATGATTCAATTGTGAGCCTATACCCTCTTCAAACTCACTTTCGCCATATTCCTCCGTCCCGGCATTAGTATCAGGCTGACCTAAATAGTAGGCTGCATTAATATCATAGAACTCCTCTTCCTTAGTGTTAAACACAGAACTGGTCAAAGTCCACTTCCAGTAAGACGGACTGATATAATCCAATGACAATGCTCCAAAAAGTGTATTGTACCGGTCTTGTTCCTGACCATCATAATAGACTAATAATTCCTGGGGAGCATCCAAGGTTCCGAATTTAGTAGAGCGTGTGGTCGGTTCATACCGGTAGTCATTAAGGGCATAATTCCCCAGAAATGACAGTTGCCATTGGTCATTAAAACGCTGGGTGATATACATCTGAATATCTGCAAAACGAGGTTTGTAATTACTCTCCACATCTTGTGTTTTGACCAAAAGCGCATTGTTCCGGTAACGCATCCCTACGATTGCCGTACGCTTTTTGGATTTACTCATGTCTTCCAAAGTCAATTCTGCTCCCATAAGACTTACCGCCGATTTTATGCCAAAAGACTGTGGTCGTCTGTACACGATATCCAGCACCGAGGACAACTTATCGCCGTATTGTGCTTCGAAGCCACCAGCTGAAAAATTGACTCTTGAAACGAGTTCGGGATTCAGGAAACTCAAGCCTTCCTGTTGCCCACTACGGACTAAAAACGGTCTGTAAACTTCTATGCCGTTGACATAAACCAAATTCTCATCATAATTACCGCCACGCACACGGTATTGGGTACTCAACTCATTGTCTGAAGAAGCCCCCAGAGCCGTAACTTTCAATGTACTTTCTATACCGGGGTTAGCCGAACTTATATTTTTAGCCGCATCAACATTGATTGTGGTAACCTCTTCATGAGGGTCTCTTTTGGTTTTCACGGTGACTTCACCTATAGACTCCGTATTGTCTTCCAAAATCAAAGACAGCTCCTTACGCTCCCCTTGTTTCAGCACAAAAGTCAGCGTCTGTGGTTGGTAAGAAATATGGGAAAAAGTCAATTGAATTTGAACCCCGGCCGGTAAATCCAAGCTGTAATAGCCTTTGGCATTCGTAGTGGTTCCCATATCCTGATAGGCAACTGACACATTGGAAACAGGCGCTTGATTGTCATCAATGATATAACCGTAAACGGTTGATTGTTGGGCAACGACATTAAGACTTAACAATAAAAGTACCGGTAAAAAATATATATATTTCAATAGATGGAAAATTCTTAATTATACACTCTATAAAACGTTGTCTTGTAAGTTTTAGTATTGCCGGCATAATCAGTAACAACAACCTCTAGATCATGCTTTTTATCCGGAAACCTTTGATCCGAAAACTGATATTGGATTAACCCTGTTTTATAGTCCCACTCAAACAAAATAAACTTACCATTAATCGTTCCTCTGTAGGATTTTATACCGGACAATTCATCGTCAATCTTGAGTACCAATCGATCCTGTTTACTCAACCATTGGTCAGGTACAAAATTAACAGGCGTTATTTCCGGTGCTTTGAAGTCCTGTACCAACATATAAGTGCCTAAGCGTTTAGGTCTTCCCACCAGCTTATCCCCCTTCAACGAACTCGAAATATATTTCAATTCTCCTTTTTTATCTTTATAAGCTACAAAATGATGCTTTCTGTTCTCCGGAGGAATGCCGGACAAATCAAAACTGATATTGTAACGCTTCTTTAAAGGAATAACATCTTGATGCACAGCAACCGTATTGTCATCTATTTTATTGATGTGCAAATAATCATCCTCATAAAATGTATATTTCTGAAAATCAACGGTTACATTACCGAGATCAAATCTGGTATCTGTTTGATAAGGAACAAAATATTCGGTTACGAGCGTATCATTAAATATCTCTGGAGATAGATGTTGACCTATAACAGGAATAACAACCTTAGAGCTATTACCGGCCAAGTCTTTGATTAATATGTTTACCTTTTTCCGGTCACCTTCTTGGACACTAATCAAACCGTTGTTTGGCAAATCTCTTTTATAGGTCTTTAACCGGTTTGAGGGTTCTATAAAACATTTTTGAAGCCTTGAACGATGCTCTTTATAATACGCGTAATCAATCAGCTTATTGATATATTTGGTTTCACTGAAAGAGAACTTATCCACATCATGATAAAAATACAGTATGCCATCTACGGTCATTTCTATACTAAACACCCCGTTTTTATTGGAAGCCCCATCCTGATTATCATAAGTGTTTACGGCAAATCCAATACGCCCTGATGCGTAAACCGTATCAGCTTCATAAATGTCATTTCCTACATATGAAAGATTGATTTTTAGCGGCTTTTGGGATTTATTGATCTGCGCCTCATCAGAGACCGGGTAGGCAAATAGTGTTCTGACTACCGGATTCTTATGGTCATTAACTTTAAACCCGAACAACAATGGGTTCATCGGCCATTGGTTATTGGTTTCCCTGATTTCAAAATGTAAATGTGGTCCACCGGAACCTCCGGTATTACCACTATAAGCGATAACTTCACCTTTTCTTACCGGTAAATCCTTTACAGACGGAAAGGCTTCTACCTGATAGGATTCGCGTTGGTATTGTATCTTTCTGATATAGGCATCTATTTTAGCATTCAACCCGCTCAAATGACCGTAAACACTGGTATAACCATTGGGATGCGTTATATAAACAGCCTTACCGTAGCCCCAATGACTGAGTTTAATTCTCGATACATAACCATCTTCCACAGCATAGACTTTTAAGCCCTCTTTGCCTTGCGTTTTAATGTCAATACCGGAATGAAAATGATTACTCCTCAATTCGCCAAAAGTACCTGATAAAACCAGTGGGATATCCAATGGAGACCGGAATGAGGTCTCATCGGTATAAAACTTTTGGGCTAATAAATTGATGGTTGTTGACAGGGTCAGCACCCCGATAAGCAGATATCTGTACATATATTTTCTTTATCACAAATTACCAAAAAACCAAACCACAATGATACAACATTTAGCCCAATTCAAAAAATGAATTAAAAATTTGCACAGACCAAATTACTGCATTACCTTTGTATAGGTAGTTTTGAAAAATGATTCTTTTATGCAAGACATCACAAAAGTAGTTGATTCTCTAGAGTTAAAGTTAAACAATCTTATAGAACGCTACACTTTGTTAAAATCTGAAAACAACGAATTAACAAACAGAATCGCTGTTTTAGACCGAGAATTGCAAGACAAGAATCAACTATTGGCAGAGCAAGACACAACAATAAAATCTCTGACAATTGCCAAAACTATACAGGGCAGTGATTATTCAAAAGAAACCACTCGTAAGATAAACACATTGATTAAAGATATAGACTGGTGTATTTCACAGTTAAGTGATTAGTTTAGTTTAAGAATGTCAGAAAAATTCAAAATAAAAGTAAACATCGCCAACAGGATTTACCCGCTCAATATCAGTTCGCCCAATGAGGAACAAGGCATGAGGCAAGCGGCGAAGAAGATCAATGATCTTATCATGAGATTTGAAAGGGATTATGCAGTTAACGACAAGCAAGATGTATTGGCTATGTGTGCTTTGCAATTTGCTTCGGCAATAGAAATTAATGGTTTAAATAATAGCGAAGCCGTACAAAATGCTGTTAAGAAACTGTCAGAATTGGATGACAAATTGGATCAATTGGATAACGTTCATTAAAATATACAGAATTTACTGCCTGCATTAACTATCGGTTGCGAAACTCAACACGATTCTATTCTAAAAGGTGAGTCTTATGTACGAAAGCGTGCCGTCTTTGAGCGGATACTTGACCACATAGTTAGCCTTAATCCTATTGAATGGAGTTTCAATTTCTCATTTTTAATGCAGGTTTTTTTATATAAACAAGGATAGATATGTTACTAAATATAATCATAGGAATGGCCGCTTTGGCTGCCGGTTTTGGTATTGCAAAACTCATCGACAAGCAAAAAGCTAACGGCACTATAGAAACCGCAAAAAAACAGGCGGCGACCATCATCAAAGATGCTAAAATAGATGCCGAAAGTGTCAAAAAAGAAAAAATACTTCAGGCTAAAGAAAAATTTATTGAGCTCAAATCTGAACATGAAAAAGTCATCATTTCAAGAGAAAAGAAAATTTCAGATGTAGAGAAGCGTGTCAAAGACAAAGAATCCAAATTGTCAAAAGAACTTTCAGACACCAAGAAAAGCCAACAACAACTGGATGCCAAAATAGAAGATTACAACTACCGTCTTGAGTTGTGGAATAAAAAACATGCTGAACTGGACAAACTCCACAAAAAGCAGGTAGAACAACTGGAAGAGATGTCCGGCTTGTCTGCTGAAGAGGCTAAAAAAGAATTGGTCAAATCCATCAAAGATGAAGCCCGTACAGACGCACAAGCCTTTATTCAGGAACAGATGGAGGAAGCCAAACTCACGGCGGATCAGGAAGCCAGAAAAATCATTTTAAACACCATACAGCGTGTAGGGGTAGAACAAACCGTAGAAAACTGTGTATCGGTCTTTAACCTTGAATCTGATGAAATCAAAGGGCGTATTATAGGTCGTGAAGGTCGTAATATACGCACGCTTGAGTCTTCTACAGGTGTGGAAATCATCGTTGATGACACACCGGATGCCATCGTACTATCCTGCTTTGATCCGGTACGCAGAGAAGTTGCCAGACTGTCTTTACACCGGTTGGTAACCGATGGTCGTATACACCCTGCCCGTATAGAAGAAGTGGTTAAAAAAACCGAAAAACAAATCAATGAAGAGATTGTGGAAGTCGGTAAACGCACTGTGATTGATCTGGGTATTCACGGCTTACACCCTGAACTTGTCAAGGTGGTAGGACGTATGAAATACCGTTCATCTTACGGTCAAAACCTGCTTCAACACTCGCGTGAAGTGGCTAATCTCTGTGGTATTATGGCTGCAGAACTAGGTCTTAACGCTAAGGTTGCCAAACGTGCCGGTTTACTCCATGATATAGGTAAAGTTCCTGAAGAAGAAAGCGAATTACCTCACGCACTACTCGGTATGAAATGGGCTGAAAAATACGGTGAAAAACCCGAAGTACTCAATGCTATCGGTGCCCACCACGACGAGATAGAAATGAAAACACTTTATGCACCTATTGTACAAGTCTGTGATGCCATCTCAGGCGCACGTCCGGGTGCCAGACGTCAGGTGTTGGACTCTTACGTCCAACGTCTTAAAGATCTTGAAGATGCTGCTTTTTCATTCCCCGGTGTCCACAAAGCTTTTGCGATACAAGCCGGTAGAGAATTACGGGTTATCGTAGAAAGTACTAAGGTTAATGATGAACAAGCCGCTGATTTGTCATATAAAATCACCCAAAAAATTCAAACAGAAATGACTTATCCGGGTCAGGTCAAAGTAACAGTCATCAGAGAAACCAGAGCGGTTAATGTAGCGAAATAAGACCTGCTCAAAAGATTAAAAGCACTTAGGATTGTCCTCTGGGGTGGTACTTTTTAAGCGATTTGCTTAAAAACTTTTTATCCAGATGCATATAGATTTCTGTTGTCGTAATACTCTCATGTCCCAGCATTTGCTGTATAGACCGTAAATCAGCCCCGTTTTCTAACAGATGTGTGGCAAAAGAATGTCTGAATGTGTGTGGACTGATGGTTTTTTGCAATCCTGTTTTTTGAGCTAAATCTTTAATAATCACAAAAATCATATGACGGGTCAATTTATTGCCCCTGCGATTGAGAAAAACAATGTCTTCGCTCTTAGGCTTGATGTCAAGATGTACTCTTATTTGATTGACATAAGTGTTGATATATTTCTGATTGAGTTGGTGAATAGGTACAAAGCGTTGTTTGTTACCCTTACCCAAAACTCTGATAAATCCTTCGTCAAAAAACAAATCGGAGAACCTGAGATTTATAAGTTCAGACACACGTAAACCACAGCCGTAAAGCGTTTCTATAATAGCCCGGTTGCGTTCCCCTTGCGGATGTGATAAGTCAATCGCGGCAATCAACGCATCAATCTCTTCCAAAGACAAAGTATCCGGCAGAGTTCTGGCCATTTTAGGGGTTTCTATCAAAACCATTGGATTGGAATCCCTTAAATCCTCAAACATCAAGTAGTCAAAAAAACTACGTAACCCCGAAGTCAACCGGGCTTGTGACCGCTTACTGACAGCGCTGGACATGTCATAAATAAACTGTCTCACAAATGCCGAATCAATCTTAACAGGCGTGAGCTTTTCATCATAATCCATGGTGTAGTCCGCTAACTTACGTACATCACGGGTATAAGCGACAATTGAGTTATCCGATAATCCCCGTTCTAATTTCAGATAGGTAGAAAATTCTTTAATGGCTGTATCCCAATTCATAGGGTAAAAGTAGGAAATTCCAAGAACTCTGTGAGGGGTGAGTTAATAGACGTACGACTTGAGATTGAAATTGGATGAATCAAGAGTGAAGAGTTAAGAATGTCAACAAGCCTAACAACTAAAATCCATCTACAGACCTAAGATTTGAGTTAAAAAATGATGTACCTTTGTATAATAATAAGTAGCCTATGGCAACTACTCTTTATCATATCAAAGAAGAACGCATCAATGTCATCTCACATTTGATTGGACTAATTCTCAGTGTCTTCGCGTTTATCGCACTACTCATCAAAGCCTGTCGTATCAATCAGGCCAATTATATTGCAGGTTTTAGTATTTTTGGATTGAGTTTGATTATGTTATACCTGGCCTCTACCCTTTATCACAGTGCTACGCATAAAGAGACACGGCTCAAACTCAATATTTTTGACCACGCCTCCATTTATGTTTTAATAGCCGGGAGTTATACCCCATATACTTTAATCACCCTTAAAGGTAAAACCGGATGGATTCTATTTGGCGTTGTCTGGGGAATAGCCTTGATTGGTGTAACATATAAAATATTCTTTTTTGGTCGCCACCACGATTATATATCTACCGTTCTATATGTATTGATGGGTTGGCTGATTGTTTTTGTCATCAAACCACTTTATAACAATCTCAGTACACCGGGAATGATATGGCTCATTTTAGGAGGTGTGTTCTATACGGTCGGGGCTTTGTTTTATATGCGTGATAAACTCAACTACAATCATGCTATCTTTCACATTTTTGTATTGTTGGGTAGTTTGTGTCATTTTGTGAGCATCTACTTTTTTGTTTAGCAAAATCGTGATGTTTTCCACCGGGCAAAACAAATGTCAGCATTCAATTTATTGTTTTTCTGCTATCAATGACGCTAAAAAACGTTCAAGATTTGCCTCGTCTAACCCTGCTTCTGCTTTGATTTCTGCTGTAGTACCGTGATCCATAAACTGATCTGGAATACCAAAGATATCTATTCCTGTTTTATCATAACCTCCGGCTAAAGCATATTCTAATACAGCTGACCCGAAACCACCACTTTTAACGCCGTCTTCTACGGTCACTATATGGTCAAATGTTTCAAAAATCTCATCCAACAAAGCTTTGTCTAACGGCTTGACAAAAATCATATCATAATGTGCCACTGACCATTCAGGGTGTTGGTTAATTATATTTTGAATCGTATTGGCTAGAGGACCTATGCTCAATACGGCTATATTATGACCGGCAGTAAGTAAACGCCCTTTACCGATAGACATTTTCTCATAAGGTTTCTGCCAATGGGTGTTTAAACCACGACCACGCGGGTAACGAATAGCCATAGGCTGATTCACAAACTGCGCGGTATAAAGCAACTGACGTAACATAAGTTCATCACTGGGCACGGCCACAATCAAATGGGGTATTATCCTTAAGAAAGCAATATCAAAGACTCCGTGGTGGGTTGCGCCATCTTCTCCTACAATCCCTGCCCTATCTATACATAAGACCACCGGGAGTTTTTGAAGGGCTATATCGTGTATCAACTGGTCATAAGCCCGTTGTAAAAAAGTAGAATAAACAGCAACATAAGGTCTAAAACCACGGGTAGCAAAACCTGCGGCAAATGTCAGGGCGTGTTGTTCTGCTATACCAACGTCATAAGCCCTTTCCGGTAAAGCCTCAATCATATATTTAAGTGATGTTCCCGTCGGCATGGCCGCTGTTATACCTATAATCTTTTTATTGGCTCTGGCCAATTCCACTAATGTCAACCCAAAAACATCCTGATATTTAGGGGGTAGATTCTCATCAATAGCCTTGATAAGCTCACCGGTATTCTTGTCAAACAGTCCCGGCGCATGATACGTAATCTGATCCTTTTCAGCCTGTGTCAAGCCCTTACCTTTAGTGGTAATCACATGAAGAACCTTTGGGCCACTTATCTTTTTTAATTGATTAAACGTCCGGATTAACGCCTGTATATTATGGCCGTCAACCGGACCAAAATATTGGAAGTTCAGAGCTTCAAATAAGTTTTGACCGGAGCCGTTATCCGTCGTTTTGATTTGGGTCAGGTAATTTTTTAAAGCACCTACATGAGGGTCAATACCCATTTGGTTATCATTGAGGACAATCAAGACATCAGCATCTGTATCACCGGCATGGTTAAGTGCCTCAAAGGCCATACCGGCAGCGATACTCGCATCACCTATAACGGCAATGTGTTTCCTATCCTCACGTCCTTCTAAACGACTTGCCATCGCTATACCCAGTAAAGCTGATATAGATGTGGAAGAATGCCCGGTACCAAAAGCGTCAAAATCACTTTCTGAACGCTTGGGAAATCCGGATATACCGTTTTTTTGTCTTAAAGTATTGAAAGCTTCACGCCTACCGGTGAGAATTTTATGTGGATAAGCCTGATGCCCTACATCCCAAATAAGAACATCATCAGGTGTGTTATAGACATAGTGTAGTGCTATCGTTAACTCAACCACTCCCAATCCCGCACCGAGATGCCCTTTTTTGACAGACACCACATCGATGATATAATGACGTATGTCCTGAGCCAATTGGATTAAATCAGAATAATGCAATTGTTTTAAATCATCCGGCGAATCTATATGTGACAGTAAATCTGACATAGACAGCAAAATTAATCATTGTAAGCTTAACTAAAGTTATTTTTTTGCCAAACCCTGTTAAAACATTATCAACAGATTAAAACAACCTGTCTTTTAACCCCTTTTCTATCCTGTTTGTCTTTGATAACCCTCTATGATACTACTTTAAACAAACATTTGATACAAATCATAACAATATCCTCTCTCATATCACATGACATAACCAATATTAAAATGACCGACATCATTCCTTATGTAGCCTAAGTTACAGTATATATAATTGAAATTCTGTCAATTTGTCGCCGGAAAAAAAAAGAGGCATAGTATTTGCTTATCGAATAAACAGCAATTATAAATTAAATAAATCAATCCTTATGACAGAGATGTTAACCAAAGCAACTTTCCTTGAGAAAGTTTTCAATTTTGAAAAAAACAAAGAATGGACTTTTGAAGGTGATGTACCTTGTATCATAGATTTTTATGCAGACTGGTGTGGCCCATGTAAAATGATAGCACCTGTTCTTGAAGAATTAAGTGAAGAATATGGAGACAAACTAAACATTTACAAAGTTGACACTGAAGCTGAACGTGAATTATCAGGTGCTTTTGGCATTCGTAGTATTCCTTCAATGTTATTCTGCCCAAAAGACGGTGAGCCACAAATGGCTGTAGGTGCACTTCCAAAAAATGAATTGGAAAAAGTCATTAAAGAAGTACTTAAAGTAGAAAAATAAGCTTAGACCCGAAATATGCATAAAAATCTACTATTGAGCTCTAATATGTAATTCGGCTTAAATGATCTTAACGAAGACCTGATTTAGAATCCAGGTTATAGAGTGTCGTACAACTTATCAAAATATGCGACACACACTTAGACTTATTTTAAAAACCAACCTTTTTACCGGTTGGTTTTTTATTTCTATTTTTGAACAACACTAAAACCAATCATACAAAATGTCTGAACAACCTAAAGTAAGCGTCATTGGCGGTGGCAGTTGGGCTACTGCCATTGTAAAAATGCTGTCAGAAAACCTGTCTCAAATAGGCTGGTATATACGTAGTCCGTTTATTATTGAGCATCTTAAACGACACGGGAATAATCCGGACTATATCAGTCAGGTAAACTTTGACAGGGAACAATTACAATTGTTTGACGATATCAACAAGGCCGTCGCCTATGATGATATACTTATTTTTGCCATTCCATCGGCTTTTTTAGACAGCGAACTCAAAAACCTCAACACCTCTCTACAATCCAAAAAAATTATTTCTGCCATCAAAGGTATAGTCCCTGAGACCGGATTGATTGTAGGCGAACATTTTCATAACCATTATCAGGTTTCGTATCAGGATATTGGTGTCATTACAGGGCCTTGTCATGCTGAGGAGGTTGCTATGGAACGCTTGTCCTATCTCACTATCGGTTCTCAGAATAAGACATTAGCAAAAACCGTGAGTAAGTTATTACAGAGTAGCTATATCAAAACAACTACTACAGATGATATTATAGGCACAGAATACGCTGCTATGCTCAAAAACATTTATGCTTTGGCTGCCGGGATTGCACACGGTTTAGGATATGGTGACAATTTTCAGGCGGTTTTGATGAGTAATGCTATTCGTGAGATGAAACGGTTTACCAAAAAAGTATGGAAAACCAAACGCAACATCAACAATTCTGCTTATCTGGGAGACCTGTTAGTCACCGGGTACTCACTATTCAGCCGTAACCGGACCTTTGGCAATATGATTGGCAAAGGCTATACCGTAAAGTCGGCTATGATGGAACTCAAAATGGTTGCTGAAGGTTATTACGCTACCAAAAGTGCTTTTGAACTCAATAAAACCAATCAGGCCAGAACACCTATTCTGGATACAGTCTATCATATTCTCTATGAACATGCAGACCCCAAAAAGGCATTCAAGGACCTGACAATGTTATTGGACTAAATGAGTGTTTATTAAAAACAGCCTGATCAACGACTATGACAAGCCCGTAATCTTACCATCTTTATCAATAAACATATTCTCTGAAGCCGGTGTGGACGGTAAGCCCGGCATACGCATCATATTACCGAGAATAGGAATAATGAATCCTGCACCGACGGCAACTTCAAACTCCCTGATATTGACATCGAATCCTGTGGGTCTGCCATAAAGCTTGTCTTTATCAGACAAAGATTTTTGGGTTTTCGCCATGCAAACCGGTAAATGATTTAAGCCCAATCGCTCGATGACACCCAGCTGTCTCCTTGCATTTTGCGATAACTCTACATTATCAGCCCCATAAATCTCCCGGGCAATAGTTTCTATCTTATCTATGACCGGCTGATCCCATTGGTAAAGTGGTTTAAAATCATCATGGACGTTTTCTATATTTTCTACTACTGCATGAGCCAAATCACGTGTACCTTCACCACCTTCAGCCCATTCTTTAGCTACCACAGCCTTAACACCAAGTTCGGCACATTTTTGCTGAACGAATTGGATTTCTTCTTCAGTATCAGAGGCAAAATGATTGATGGCTACAACCGGTGTAATACCAAATTTTTTAATGTTTTCGATATGTTTTTCCAGGTTAGCAAATCCTTTGGAAACTCTATCAATATCCGGGGTATTGTATTCAGCTGATTTGGCACCACCATGATGTCTTAAAGCTCGTATGGTAGCAACTATAACAACTGCTTTAGGCGCTAAACCTCCTGATACACATTTGATATCCAAAAATTTCTCTGCACCCAAATCTGCCCCAAAACCGGCTTCTGTAACCACATAATCCGCCAATGATAAGCCCATTTTTGTTGCTATGATTGAGTTTGTCCCTTGAGCTATGTTTGCAAAAGGTCCACCGTGGATAATCGCCGGATTATTCTCTAAGGTTTGCACCAAATTAGGTTTGATGGCATCTTTAAGCAGAATTGCCATAGCATTTTCAGCTTTTAAATCACGGGCATAAATAGGTTTCTTCTCATAGGTAAACCCAATAAAGATATTACCCAAACGGCGTTTTAAATCTTCAAAATTTTCAGCCAGACACAAGATTGCCATGACCTCAGAAGCCGGTGTAATGTTAAAACCGTCTTCTCTGGGAACTCCGTTGAGTCTACCGCCTAAGCCGATGACTACATTACGCAAGGATCGGTCATTCATATCCATGACCCGTTTCCATTCTATGGTTCTGGGATCCAATCCCAATGCACCACCTTTGCGATGTAGATTATTATCAATAATAGCCGACAACAGATTGTTGGCTTTTTCAATAGCCGAAAAATCACCGGTAAAATGCAAGTTAATATCTTCCATAGGCACTACCTGAGCATAACCTCCACCGGCAGCCCCACCTTTGATACCAAAAACAGGCCCCAATGACGGCTCACGTAAAACCACAACCGCCTTTTTACCTATTTTATTTAAACCATCATTAAGCCCTACAGAAACCGTGGTTTTACCTTCACCGGCCGGCGTAGGTGTAATGGCCGTTACCAAAATAAGGTTTGATTTTTTCTGTTGTTCTTCATTGTGCAAATACAACGGCAACTTAGCTTTATACTTACCATATAATTCAACATCATCAGGGTCTACACCCAACTGTTCAGCTATTTTTACAACAGGTTTCATGACAGCCTGCTGCGCTATTTCAATATCTTCTAAGTATTTCATCGGTTTAGTGTGTTTATTTATTAATACTCACCTCATCATAGATTTACAACTAAAATGAGGTGTTAATTAACCATTATGTTATCATCATAAATTGAAGGTGCAAACATAAAAAAATCCGATGCTTTTCACATCGGATTTTTACAGTAGTCTGTTATTTTTATGATTTAATTCTCATATTAAAGAATGAACGATAGACAAAATACAAGGCTACAGCCAGAAAAACATAGCCTACATAGTGTGCAAATTCTCTAAAATGAACAGATATAGCTATTTCCATAGCCAATAAACCAAACAATGTGGTAAACTTAATAATAGGATTCAAAGCCACTGATGAGGTGTCTTTAAACGGATCTCCTACAGTGTCCCCTACCACTGAAGCTGCATGCAGATCAGTGCCTTTTTCTTTCATATCCACTTCTATGACTTTTTTGGCATTATCCCAGGCTCCACCGGCATTAGCCATAAAAATAGCCTGATACAATCCGAAGAAAGCAATGGAAATCAAATAACTGACAAATAGAGATACCGGTTTGGCAAATTGCAATTTATCAGCTTCACTCATCGTATCTTCAAGTCCTGTAGGTGCTGACAAAAAGGCAAATGCCAAGGCAAATGAAAATACTGCAATAAAGATATTGAGCATTCCTTTTTGAGCATAAGTCGTACAGATTTGAACCACTTCACGGGATTTTTCCACATCGGCTTTTTTGGGTGCATTGGGATCAAGGTTTATATGGTCTTTGATATAGGCTACTGCACGGCTTGCTCCCGTAGAAACCGCCTGAATAGAGGCTCCTGAGAACCAGTAAATAACCGCACCACCCAATAAGAAACCAAAAATAGAATACGGGTTGAGTAGATTCAATACCATTTCCGGAGCTATTCCCAGTGAATGCTGAATGACCAAAATCAATGAGAATATCATCGTTGTCGCTCCTACGACCGCTGTACCGATTAATACCGGTTTTGCCGTAGCTTTAAACGTATTTCCCGCACCGTCATTAGCTTCCAGATAATGTTTGGATTTTTCAAAGTCAGGCGTGAACCCAAAATTTTGTTCGATATCTTTTTCTATACCGGGCAACTCTTCTATCAATGAAAGGCGACCAAACCAAAGGCAAAGATGGACGGATAAATCATTAATTCACCCAAACCGAAAGTAGAAGCGTAATAAGCCACGCCCATCAATAAAAAGAAAACCATACCTTTCCAGAATGCACTAAAGTTACCGGATACTAACCCTGCCAAGATATTCAAAGAGGCACCACCTTTTTTGGAAGCTTCCACGACTTCGTCCACGTGAGCAGATTTAGGACTAGTGAATATTTTGGTAAATTCAGGAATTAATGCTGCTCCAAGTGTACCGGCACTGATGATGATCGATAAGGTTATCCAAAGGTTCTGACCCAGATCAGCTATTAATAAATAACTGACGATAAAGGTCACGATAATAGACAAAATAGATGTAATCCATACCAAACTGGTCAATGGTTTTTCAAAGTCCAGATCATCTACATTGGCATATTTTGAATTACTGATGGCTCCATTGATATAATAAGAAACAATAGACGTAATAATCATCAATATACGCATAACAAAAATCCAAACGAGCAGTTGGGTTTGTAGTGCAGTGTCTGTAATCGCTAATAAAATAAAAGAGATTAACGCTACACCGGTTACCCCATAGGTTTCAAAACCATCGGCTGTTGGTCCTACCGAATCACCGGCATTGTCCCCCACACAGTCTGCA
>PDQD01000037.1 GCA_002747695.1 Flavobacteriia bacterium | reverse complement strand
TTGATACTGTTGAGTAATGCTTCACTAAACAGCCCTTTGTTGGCCAGGTCCTGTAAATCGGTATTGGTCGAGCAAACCAGACGAATGTCAACAGGTTTGGTTGTTTGCCCTCCTACCCGTCTGATGTCCTGATTTTGTAAAACTTTTAAAATCTGATTCTGTAGCGGTAACGATATGTGGGCTATGTCATCCAGAAATAAGGTTCCGCCGTTGCCCACTTCAAACTTTCCCAAACATTCGTCATCAGTGTGGGTCATCGTCTCTTTGACATGACCGAACATTTTACTTTCAAACAGTGTTTCTGAAGTCATTTCAACGTTTAAATCTATAAATACTTCATTAAAGTGTTTGGATAAGCGGAATAATTCTTTGGCAATCAAATTTTTACCAACGCCTGTTTCGCCGGTAATCAATATATTGGCATCTGTACCGGCCGCCTTTCTCACTTTTTTTAAGGTCTCCATCCATACGGGTGCTGAACCGATGATGTTTTGATGTATTTTGTTCAATTCCGATTTCAGACCTTTTTCTTTGAGTTCGAGATGTCTGACTTCCTGACGGGTTTTGGTCAGTCTTACAGCTGCATTGATGGTCGATTCCAATTTGCTGTTATCCCAGGGCTTAAGGATAAAATCCACAGCACCTTCTTTGACTGCCTTGACCGCTAATTCCACATCATTGTAAGTGGTCATCATAATCACCGAATTGTCAGGTTCAATGTCCAGAATACGGTGCAGCCAATTAGCTTCTGCGTTACCGGCATCGATTCCTGTCGAAAAATTGATGTCGAGCAAAATGGCATCAAAACAGGAGTCTTCCAAAAGATTTACAATTTGATCTGGAGATGACGTGGTGACAATGTTTTTAAATTGGGGTTTTAAGAGTAATTCTAAAGCGCTTAATACACTTGTGTTCTCGTCAATAATGAGCAGATTTCCGTTTGTCATGTTGTATTTAATGAGAGTTTAACCATAAAGGAATTTAAGACTTGTTGAAAAACACCGGTACATGTTTTAACACATGAACTGTGTTCGAAGGCTTTCAACAAAGTGTAGTTTTTTTAGCCGGGTAAAGCTTAATATTAACTACTTTTTTTACGCAGCAAAACTAAGCATTGTCTAAAAAAAGGACACAATGACGTCAATTAATTTAACGTTTTTATAAGACTATAAACGTAATAACTACAAAATATGTTGTTTAGGACTTTTAAAGTTTTATTGAGACAGTATTGTCTATTTTTTGTCTCTTATGTTTAGGGTTTGGAAGAATCCGAAGAAGTTTTGTTGACAATTTCTTCTTGATGTCTGATACTTTCCTGATGAATAGCCTTAAAAACATCAGCGATAAATGTGTCACTTAAATCGGTTATTGAAGCCTGAGTTAGCATTTTATCCATCACGTCTTTAAAACGTTTATTTTGAAAAATAGCCACATTCTGCTCTTTTTTGAACAACCCTATTTGATGCACCAATTGCATCCGTTCAGACAATACGTCAATGAGTTTTTGATCCAATTCATCAATGGCATTCCTTAACAGTCTCAATTGATCCCGGTGTTCGTTATCAAATGTTTTTTGTCTGACCGTCAAACGGCTTACCATTTTGTGGAAATCCACAGGTTTGAGTTGTTGTTGGGCATCGCTCAGGGCTTTATCGGGATTGCAATGGGTTTCTATCATCAAGCCTTCATATTGCAGGTCTAAGGCTGTTTGGGCCACATGTTCTATACAATCTCTTTTGCCACAAATGTGCGACGGGTCACAAATCATAGGAATATCGGGAAATTCGGATTTGAAATCAATAGGAATTTGCCATTGGGGTTCGTTGCGGTAATTGGTTTTGTTATAGGTAGAAAAACCCCGGTGAATAGCCCCAAGTTTTGTAATTCCTGCCTGATACACCCGTTCAAAAGCGCCAATCCAAAGTTCTAAGTCGGGGTTAATGGGATTTTTTATCCATACGATTTTGTTTGTTCCTCGAAGTGAATCGGCAATTTCCTGCACGGCAAACGGATTGGCTGTTGTCCTCGCACCTATCCATAGAATATCAATATCGTGGGCTAAAGCCAGCTTGACATGTTCTGCATTGGCTACTTCAATAGTCGTGAGTAAGCCGGTTTCTTTTTTGACTTTTTGTAACCAGGGCAACGCCTTGGCACCTACACCCTCAAAACTTCCCGGACGTGTACGTGGTTTCCATACCCCGGCTCTGAATACGGTTACCTGACTGTTTTTAAGGCTCAATTGTCGTGCTGTTTCTAATACCTGTGCCTCAGTTTCAGCACTACAAGGACCAGCTACAGTCAAGGGATGCTTTAAGTTCATATCGGTCAGCCATTGACCTAATTTTTTGTCATTTTTCATGGGGTGTGATTATTGGTTGTTTGTCAAACCTGATAAAACTATTAAATCTTTGAAAACTATATACCAACCTTAAATTTACAATTGTTCTTCTTTGGCGTGTAAAAACCTGGTCATTTTAATTGCCATATCCAGTAAAATAATTTTAGCATTTCCATTCCGCTCTATATGGTAGATGGCTTCTTCCAGAGCTTTGATAATGTCTAAAATATTGCCATTGTGAACAAACGGCGCAAATTTTTCCAATTTAAAATCAGCCGTTTTAGGTTCCAGATACACCAGGTCTTTTACGCCGTAGTTGAGTAAAAGTGCTTGTCGGAAAAACTGAATGCAATAATTTAAAAACTGTTTTTGCGGTTCGCGGCCTATACCGGCTATCTGGTTCGCCCAAGCGATTAAGTTGTTGACCACAGACGGATTGCCTTTGGCTTGAAATGCTGTTCTGATCCAAGTAATGAGCCATTCCTCAAAAATGGTTTCATTAGAGTGTTCTTGTAGTAATTTGAGGGCTTTGGACAGTTTCCCTTCTGCCTGATGTGCTGTTTTTAGCGCCAAATCAGATTTGATGTGATACTCCTGTTCCAAAACTTTCGTGATTTGCGCCTCACTCAGCATCCCAAAGTGCAGCGTTTGACAGCGGGAGCGTATCGTTCCTATGATCTGCTCTTCATTTGCGGTTACCAGGATAAACACCGTATCATTGGGCGGTTCTTCTATGAGTTTGAGCAATTTATTAGACGCAGCCGTATTCATCTTTTCAGGCATCCAGATGATCATCACCTGATAGGTGCCTTCATAGGGTTTGAGTTGCAGGGCTTTGACTATTTCAGTGGCCTCATCCACACCCATTTGTCCTTGTTTGTTTTCAATACCGATGGCTTGATACCAGTCAAATAAAGTGCCGTAGGGTTGTTCGGTCAAAAATTCCCGCCATTCTTTGAGAAATAATGAACTCACCGGATGGCTTTTGACCTGTTCATTGGTTGCTGTAGGAAAGGCAAAGTGCAAATCAGGGTGTTGAAATTTTTTACATTGATTGAAACAGAGTTCCTGTTCATTTTGATCTTTACAAATCAAAAAAGAGGCATATGCCAAGGCTACGTTTAATACGCCTACACCTTCAGACCCTACAAATAACTGTGCATGCGGAATTCTACCGTTTTCAGTAGCTTTCTGCAAGTGGTTAATGATGTGCTGATGTCCTGTAAGACCGTTGAAATACATAAATGATCTGTGCTTATGCCACAAAAGTAATTGTTTTTTAGGTTTAAGAGCTCTATGAGTTGACAGATTAACGTTTTTATATAACCAACAGGTTTAAAACCATCATGAAACACAGCGTGAAATGATTATCCGGCGGAAACAGAAGACACTTCAACTTTGTCGATAAACTAAGGATGATTGAGTGGGGGAGATATGAACTTTAGTTTTCAGATTTTAAACTAATAGTGTTCTATCTACATCCGTTCATTTTTTCCATTGATGAAAAAACGAACCAAAAAAATCTAGGCTTACTAAAAAAACATAAGAAAATGCTACGGAACCACCAGCCACCGATGAAAAGCTGTTTGAAACCGACCGGTAGGGCGGTTGAGTTCTTTTCATCGCATCCCTACCCTGCTTCCTTGATTTTCAATATTTTTTTAGGTAGGCCACCTTCTACAATAAAAATCATCTCAAAAACATCAACAAAGACAGATGAGGTCAGTCTTGTAAAAAAACCTATGATTTTTTAAACCTCTGTGTTCTCTGCGACCTCTGTGGTAGTAAAAAAGCACCTTAAGGTGCTTCGTGCAAAAACTGTAAAAACACCGCGGAGGGCACAGCGTACACGGAGATAAAAAGGTCTAAGACCTTTTTTAGATTCGTTGTACTGATGAGTGTTATATGCCGAGAGGTGCATTCAGTGAAAAAAATCTATGATTTTTTAAAATCTCCGTGCCCTCTGTGTTCTCTGTGGTAAAAATGCGCCATAAGTGGCTTAAAGTAAGAACTGTAAAAACACCACGGAGCGAACAGAGCTAAAAGGTTTTAGACCTACACAATTGTTTATTTTTTAAGAGTTGTTTTTTTTCTTTAAGAGACTGATGCTTATGATTAGAGTTTTTTCAGATTTGGATCAGTCCTTATTTAGAATCATAATAAAATACTAATTACTCTTTAATTCTGATAAAAATCATGTTATCAGAGCCTTTTCTGTAATATTTTTGTCATTTATATTAAAAATAACCTTATATGAACTTAAAATATACCCTATTATTAGTCTGTGTTGTCTTTACATTTAACACTTTCGCTCAATTATCAATCAGTGCTGAATTGAGACCCCGTTCAGAATTCAGAAACGGTTATAAAACGCTGATTTCCGAAGGAGAAGACGCTGCATTTTTCATCTCCCAACGCACCAAATTAAACACCAAATATGCCACAGATAAATACACTTTTTTTGTGAGTATTCAGGATGTCAGAACCTGGGGTGATGTGAGACAACTCAATGTTAGCGATAACAACGGTTTAGGTCTTCATGAAGCCTGGGGTAAAGTTAATTTAGGTGATTTTGCCATCAAAGCCGGACGTCAGGAAATCAAATATGATGATCAACGTATGTTTGGTAGTGCCAATTGGGCGCAACAAGCCAGAAGCCATGACGCCTTGCTGTTTAAGATGCGTAAAAACAAGTTTAAAATGGATGTAGGGTTGGCGTACAATCAGGAAGGTCAAAGATTGTTTGGTACAGTCTATGAATTAAATAATTATAAAACCTTTCAATACGTTTGGTTACACAACCAATGGTCTGACTTTTCAGCCAGTTTATTAATCTTAAATAACGGTATACAATACGTTGATCCCCTTTTCAATGGTGATGATAAAGTCAGATTCAGTCAAACGATAGGGACACATTTAAAAGTCAATTTTATCCCTGAACTCAAAGCTTCTGCAAACTTGTATTACCAAACCGGAAAAGATGCTGCCAACAGAGATTTAAGTGCCTTTCTTGCAGGTGTGGATTTAGGCTATAAAGTTGGAAATAACACTAATGTAGGTCTCGGTTTTGAAATGCAATCGGGTAATGATTATCAAACAGACCTCGCCGTGGAAAACAAAGCCTTTACTCCATTTTACGGTACCAATCATAAGTATAATGGTATTATGGATTATTTCTATGTGGGTAACCATATGAACAATGTAGGACTTATGAATGTTTATGCAAAAGTCAATACTAAACTGTACGATAAAGCTTCCTTGACAGCATTCGTTCATAATTTTATGTCTCAAGGTCAGATTAGTTCGGATACTGACAAACAGTTAGGAACTGAGGTTGATCTTGTTTATAAGTATAAACTGTCCAAAGATGTTAGTTTCGGGCTTGGATACTCGCATATGTTTGCCGGTGATGCCATGGAAGTGCTTAAGAGTAAAACAGATAACGGTATGAATAATTGGGCATGGGTTATGTTGACCTTTAAACCTACATTATTCACGAAAGAATAACCCGGTGAAACCAATAGGTTTAGAATCATCATTAAACACACAGCATAATGATGATTTTAAATACCAAAGGTTATATGTGAGCATTAAAAAACAATAAATAACAAACACATGAAAAGTTTTTTTAGGTTTCTGATACCGCCCAAACAGTGGATAGTTCCGGTGATTATATTACTGGGGGCTATTTCAGGGCTTACTTTGTATGCTTTGACCGAATCAAAAGCTGTTTCTTATTTATCAGACGACCCTAAAACCTGTGTCAATTGTCATGTGATGACCCCTCAATATACGACCTGGATGAACAGTTCGCATAGAGAATGGGCCAATTGTAATGATTGTCATGTACCACATGATAATGTTGTAAAGAAATATGCTTTTAAAGCTAAAGACGGTTTATACCATGCGTCTGTGTTTACCAGTAGAAATGAACCGCAAGTCATTAAGATGAAAGAAGCCGGTATAGAAGTGGTTCAAAACAATTGTATCAGGTGTCATCAGGATCAAGTTACCGATGTACAGCTGTCAGGAACGGTAAACGATCACTTCAAAAACAGAACTGACAGACAGTGTTGGGAGTGTCATAAAGAAGTTCCGCATGGCAAAATTCACAGCTTATCGTCTGTAAAATACTATGGCAAAATTTCTGAAGAACATCAGGAAACAGTGCCTGATTGGATGAATAACTATTTTAATGATAATGACAAAAAATAAAAAACAATGAGTACTCGAAGAAAACCATGGATGAATTGGGTGTTATTTTTAGCATCACTGATTATTGTATTTTTACTTGGACTTTTAGTCTCTTCCATTACAGAACGTAAAATGGAAGCCAAATATGCCTATAAGCCCTTAAATACGATTAACGAATTTGAACCCCGTAATGAAGTTTGGGGTGAAAACTTTCCCAGAGAGTTCCAATCTTATTACAAGACTCAAGAGGAAAATTTTAAATCAAAATACAATGGTAATACCATGATTGATATGCTGGAAGTTGATCCGCGTTTGGTGGTGCTTTGGGCAGGTTATGGATTCTCCAAAGATTACAATCAGGGTAGAGGTCACTTTTACGCCATAGAAGATATTCATAATACACTTAGAACCGGAGCACCAACAGGTGCTGATAACGGACCTATGCCATCGACTTGCTGGACTTGTAAATCACCCGATGTTCCACGGATGATGAATGAAGATGGTGTAGCAGAATTTTACAAAGGTAAATGGGCAAGACTGGGGGAAGAAATTGTCAATCCCATAGGTTGTGCCGATTGTCACGACGCCAAAACCATGAATCTCAAAGTCACACGTCCGGCACTTATTGAAGCTTTTGAAAGACAAGGTAAGGACATTACAAAAGCATCGCATAATGAAATGCGTTCATTGGTTTGTGCACAATGTCACGTGGAATACTACTTCAATAAAAAATTACCCGGTAAAGAAGGTACGCCTTATTTAGTTTTCCCTTGGGATAATGGTCAAACTGTTGAAGATATGGAAACATATTATGACAATATCGGTCATGTGGATTGGGTACACAAATTGAGTAAAGCTCCGATGCTTAAAGCGCAACATCCCGGTTATGAGGTTTATAAAATGGGAATCCACGGTAGAAGAGGTGTTTCTTGTGCCGATTGTCATATGCCATACAAAACTGAAGGTGGTCAAAAATTTACAGACCATCATATGCAATCCCCGCTTAACAATGTCGCTAATTCTTGCCAGGTTTGTCATAGAGAAGATAAAGATGAGTTGTTTAATAATGTTTATAGTAATCAAGACAGGGTTATCGAAAACAGGGATCAATTAGAAAAATTATTAGTCAGAGCGCATGTAGAGGCTAAAAAATGTTGGGATCTCGGAGCTACTGAGGCGCAAATGAAAGATATTCTTCACGGCATTCGTCTGGGTCAGTGGCGCTGGGATTATGCTGCAGCTTCTCATGGTGGATCCTTCCACGCTCCGGTAGAACTGAGCCGTGTCATTGCCAAAGGTATTGACATTACTCAGGAAACCCGTATCAAATTGGCTAAATTATTAGTCGAATTAGGTTTTAAAGGAGAAGTTCCTTATCCTGATATTGAGACCAAAGCTAAAGCTCAGGAATTTATAGGCTTACCTGTAGAGAAACTTAAAGCTGAAAAAGAAACCTTTAAAAAAGAGCTTTTACCTCAATGGAAAGAAGCTGCTAAACAAAGGGAAGCCAAATACTAATTAAGTTTTTATAGTTGTCAATTTATGACAAAAAACACCAACACTCAACGTAATCTCTGGGAGAATCCCTGGGGTTACGTTGAATCTTTTTTGATAGGAGTCGGTTTGATGATTACCGGTTTTCTTCTGGAAGCTTCTATAGGTCATAAAGCTTTACATTTTACGTATCCAGCAAACGTCTATATACTTATCGTTTACTGTGTTGGACTGGTTGCTCTCTATTATTATTTTCGTAAACAGATTGTTATAAGCTGGTTAGCAGATATCCCTTCTGCCATTTCATCTATTGTATTGGTGACGTTTTTAGTGTTGATTATGGGTATTATCCCGCAAGTGCCTACGCAGAATACTTTGATTAATACTCTGGGGCTTAACGAGATTACCTCCAATTGGGCTTTTCTATTGGTATTTCTGCAATTTTTGACGGGTTTAGGCTTAGCAGCAATCAAACGGCTATTTCAATTGAGCCGGGCTAATACAGGGTTTATCCTTAACCATTTGGGTTTATTCATTGTATTACTTTCAGGCTTTTTAGGCTCCGGTGATTTACAACGGTTGACACTAGACACCTATGAAAATCAATTGAGTTGGGTCGCCAGAGATGCCAATCAACAGGCCTATGAATTACCTTTTGCGGTTTATCTCAATGATTTTAACATAGAAGAATATGCCCCAAAACTCGCATTGGTCGATAACCACAGCGGACAAATCATGCACAATAATGGTAAAAACCTCTATCATATTGCTAAGGGCAAAACTTACTACTATGACCGCTACAAAGTACATATAGATGATTATATCAACAGTTCGGGTTTTGTGGGAGGCAGGTATTTACCGGTCAACGAACCGGGGTCTCCCCCGTCAGCGTTAATCAAGATTGAGCACCTCGACAATAAAGAGGTGGTTAAGGGTTGGATCAGTTGTGGCAGTTTTAGGTATCCTTACCGGTCGTTAAAAGTCGATGCGGATGTATCTATGGTTATGACATTCCCGGAGGTTAAAAAGTTTTCTTCAAATGTAGATATCATTACTCCTGACCAAAAAAAAGCTTTTAAAACCATAGAAGTCAATAAACCTGTTAAGTTTCAGGGTTGGACCATTTACCAATTGAGTTACGATGAACAAAAGGGTAAATGGTCAAATAAAAGTGTGCTGGAACTGGTTAAAGATCCGTGGTTGCCGGTGATATATTGGGGTATTTTTATGATGATTGCCGGCGCTGTTTATATGTTTTGGACCGGAAGCCGTATAACTAAAAAACACGAGGTATGACCTGGATAAATTTCCCATTGTACAGTTATTTTATAGCCCTGTTCTGGGTTATAGGGATTATACTTTTAGTCGTATCCTATCGCAAAACAACGGCTCTTAAGCCTTCTTTAGTCGCTATAGGCGCCGGTTGGCTGGTATTGGGGTGGTTTGTTCTTAAACTTTGGTTAGAGCTGGAGCGTCCGCCTATGCGTACCTTAGGGGAAACCCGCTTATGGTATAGTTTGTTTTTACCTCTTATCGGGTTTGTCACGTATTTCCGTTGGCGTTACAAGTGGTTTTTAATCTACAGCACAGGGATGGCTATGTTGTTTCTCACTATTAATTACCTCAATCCTGAAACCTATTCCAAAACCCTTATGCCGGCTTTACAAAGCCCCTGGTTTATTCCTCATGTGCTGGTTTATTTGTTGTCTTATGCGGTATTGGCTGCTTCAAGTATTGTTGCCGTCAAAGGGTTGTATGATGTTTCCCAAAACAACTATAAGAAAGACACATTGCATTTAGCTGATAATCTGGTTTATGTTGGGTTTTCTTTTTTAACATTGGGTTTATTGTTCGGAGCGTTGTGGGCTAAAGAAGCCTGGGGGCATTACTGGACATGGGACCCTAAAGAAGTTTGGGCATTTCTTACCTGGATGGGTTATTTGCTCTACATCCACTACCGTTATTCGCATAAGCAGAAACACAAACAAGCCCTGGGTATGCTGGCACTGGCTTTTGTAATACTCTTGATCTGTTGGTTTGGCGTTAATTATCTTCTCATAGCTCAAACCAGTGTTCATACCTATACCAACTATTAGCATTCGTGGTTTTTAAAAAGAAATAATCCATAATCCGCTTTATTAATCATTTAAAATGATGTACTTTTGACCATATTTTGATGATATTCTATGGCAAATAAAGGAAAAATAAGTGTAGGCATCAGTATAGGTGACCTCAACGGTATAGGGATTGAAATTATTCTAAAAACATTTGAAGACAAACGGATACTTGAGCTCTGTGATCCGGTTCTCTTTGCTTCAAAAAAAGCCATATCCAAATACCGTTCGATACTCAAAATTAATACCCCTGTACAAACGATAAAGACGGTTGACCAAATGATTTCAGGTAAATTAAACCTGATAAACGTATGGCAGGAGGATGTAGAAATTACACCCGGCAAAGCCAATAAAACAGGAGGGCAATATGCGTTTAAATCTCTGGAAGCTGCTGTACAATCATTGGCTAATGATGACATTGACTTTCTCTTGACGGCGCCTATTAATAAAGAGACCATTCAATCAGAAGACTTTGCATTTCCCGGTCATACCGAATATCTTGGTGAGCAATTTGAAGGTCAACCACTGATGATTCTCATGCAAGACAACCTGAGGGTTGCCTTGATGACCGGTCATATTCCATTGGATGAGGTTAAAAAACACATTACCCCTGAGTTAATTGAGGCTAAAGTGTCTCTTCTCAATGAAACTTTAAAACAGGATTTCAGTATTCAAAAACCGAGAATTGCCGTATTGAGCCTTAATCCTCACGCCGGAGATCATGGCGTTATTGGTAAAGAAGATGATGAGATTTTGGCGCCAACCCTTGAAAATATCAGGAAAAAAGGAACATTGGTTTATGGTCCTTATCCGTCTGATAGTTTCTTTGGCAGTGGTCATTACCAGTCTTTTGATGCTATTCTCGCATGTTATCACGATCAGGGATTGACCCCGTTTAAAACACTGGCTTTTGGTGGTGGCGTAAATTTTACGGCAGGTTTAAGTCATTTAAGAGTGTCTCCGGATCACGGTACTGCTTTTGATATTGCCGGTAAAGGAGAGGCGGATCACAGCTCTTTTAAACAAGCCTTATACGCCGGAATCGATATTTTCAGACGCCGTACAGAAAACAGAGAACTTAAAAAAAACGCCTTGGTTAGCAAAAGCTAACGGTTTGTCAAATAATGAGAAAACTAAGAAACGAAGAACTCAACAGAAAGGATATTGCCCATTTTAAAAAAGCCGATAAAACGCCTTTGATCATCATTCTGGACAATGTGCGCAGTCTCAATAATATTGGCTCTGTATTCCGTACTGCTGACGCATTTATTGCAGAGCATATTTACCTGTGTGGCATCACAGCCCGCCCACCCCATAAAGACATTCAAAAAACAGCTTTGGGCGCCACAGAATCCGTCGATTGGACTTATAGAGAAGACATTTTGGAACTGATTGATGAGTTAAAGCAAAACCGGATTAAAATTATCAGTATAGAACAGGCAGATGAGGCAACCATGCTCGATAAATTCACGCCTGAACCCGGTCAAAAATATGCTGTAATCTTTGGTAACGAAGTTATGGGGGTACAGCAATCTGTGGTTGATAAGAGTGACCATTGTATAGAAATCCCTCAGTTTGGCACAAAACATTCTTTAAACATCTCGGTAAGTGTAGGGGTGGTCTTATGGGATTTGTTTGTCAAATTAACTTAGATGCCGGACGTTTGATTTAAGACATGAGATTGCCTGCTGTAGCCTGTGTACAGCCACTGATTATAACTTATCAAAACTTCAGGTTAAACCGAAATTTTACCGCTGATATGCGGATGCGGATTGTAGTCGGACAACTCAAAATCTTCGTAGGTAAAGTCAAAAATATTGTCAACTTTAGGATTTAGCGTCATTTTTGGTAAGGCTCTAGGCTCTCGGGTGAGTTGTAACCGGACTTGTTCCAGATGATTGTTGTAAATATGTGCGTCTCCGAGTGTATGAACAAAATCACCGGGTTTTAAGCTTGTAACCTGTGCAATCATCATGGTCAATAAAGCATAAGAAGCGATATTAAAAGGCACACCGAGAAAAATATCACAAGAGCGTTGATAGAGCTGACAGGACAATTGATCACCGGCGACATAAAACTGAAAAAAAGCATGGCAGGGCGGTAGGGCGGCTTTACCTTGAGCTACATTGTCAGCAAAACTTATGGATGTATCCGGTAATACTGAAGGATTCCAGGCACTGACCAACATTCTGCGGGAATTGGGGTTGTGTTTGATTGTTTCTATGACTTCAGATATCTGATCTATGCCATCCCCGTTCCAGTTCCGCCACTGGTAACCGTAAATAGGTCCCAGATCACCCTTATCATCTGCCCAGGCATTCCATATTTTGACCCCGTTGTCTTGTAAATACTGAATGTTGGTATCCCCTTTAAGAAACCACAGCAATTCGTGAATAATAGATTTTAAATGTAGTTTTTTGGTTGTCAACAAAGGAAACCCTTCTTGCAGGTCAAACCGCATTTGATAGCCGAAAACACTCATAGTTCCCGTACCTGTACGGTCGCCTTTTTGAACGCCCTTGGTAATAACGTGGTCTAATAAATCTAAATATTGTTTCAAAATCTATGGTTTTACAGATGATTATTTTAGTTTGAGTTACCTCTCACACTAATTGCTCTACTATGACTTTATTCAGTTGATGATATCTTACATTACCCTAAAATCATACCCGCCATGGTTGCTGATAGTAATGATGCCATTGAACCGCCTATAAGCGCTCTAATACCAAACTCTGATAAGGTTTTACGCTGTCCCGGAGCTAATGACCCTATACCGCCTATTTGAATACCTATTGAAGCAAAATTAGCAAAACCACACAGCATATATGTTGCCATGATTACAGATTTTTCATAATTAAAATGCGTTGTATTAGCTAAGTTTTTGAGTTCTGCCAACTGGATATAGCCTACAAATTCACTGGCGGCTAATTTTATACCCAACAATTGCCCCATGAGCATCATGTCTTCTTTAGCCACGCCTATAAGCCACATTAACGGGGCAAAGACCGTTCCTAAAATAGCTTCCAGCGATAGTGATTCATAAGGCGTATGATTTGCTACAAATTCATTTAAATGTGTAAAACTGCCGATCCAACCTAATATTCCATTGAGCATCGCAATCATTGCTACAAAAACCAATAACATAGCGGCTACGTTGGCAGCCAATTTCAGACCTTCAGTTGTTCCATTAGAAATAGCGTCTAAGATATTTGAGCCTATTTGATCATGTGAGACCGATAGATCTTTATTGACATCTTGTGTTTCCGGAAATAGTATTTTTGATATGACAATAGCGCCAGGTGCAGCCATTACAGATGCCGCCAAAAGGTGTTTAGCATAGACCAACCGTTGCACAGGGTCATCACCACCTAAAAAACCGATATATGCTGCTAATACACCACCTGCTACTGTAGCCATTCCTCCAATCATCACCAGTAATATCTCAGATTTGGTCATCTTTTCTAAGTAAGCTTTAATCATCAATGGTGATTCAGTTTGTCCGAGAAAAATATTTCCTGCCACGGATAAACTTTCAGGTCCTGAAACATGTAAGAATTTAGTCATAACCCACGCCATTCCCCTTACAACTACCTGTATTACACCGAGATAGAATAATAAAGAAGTTAATGCAGAGAAAAATATAATGGTCGGTAGTATTTGAAAAACAAAAATAAAACCATAGGATTCTACATTCATCAACCCACCGAAAAGAAATTCACTACCGGCTCTGGTGTAGTCTAAAATATTGACGAAAATCTCACCGACAAATTCAAAAACAGCTCTTACAAAAGGAACTTTCAGAACACCAATAGCGAGTAATAATTGAGCTGTAAGACCGGCACCTACCGTTTTCCAGTTTATATCTTTACGGCTTTTGCTTAATACATAAGACAATCCTATTAACACAGCCATACCTAATAGGCCACGTAGTATCGATTGTATCGTAAATCCTTCACTGGGTATCAATTGGGCAGTATTTGTATCTTGTGCAAAAAACACAAGCGGATACATCAAAGCAAGAACAAGTAATAATGTTTTTTTCATGTGTTTGTTTTTTATTGTTTTTTAATGCTCACATGCAACCTTTGATGTATAAAAACAATCATTTCACTCTCTATTTAATGATGATTTTAAACATGTAGGTTTCATAAAAAGTAAATTATTTATTCAGTTGTTATTAGGATGCATACGCCTTCTATTAACTCGGATAAACGTAGAAAAAACGGCAATAATTATCTTAATCTTTATTGGATTCTCTTTTAGAAATCTCATCCCTTAATCTGGCAGCCAATTCATAGTCTTCATTGTCAATGGCGTCATTGAGTTGACTTTCCAATTCTTCCAGAGTATAGGTGCTTAAACGCTCTGTTTCTTCTTCCAGATCTTCAAATAATTGCTCTACAAAATCAATATCTTCTTCTTCCATTGGCTCTTGTACGGTCAACTCACCTTCCTGCATTTCAAAACCGGCTTTTTCCAGAATGTTTTCATAGGTATAAATAGGCGCGTTAAAACGTACTGCCAAAGCAATGGCATCTGACGTTCGCGAATCAATGATTTCTTCGACCTTGTCTTTTTCACAAATCAAACTGGAATAGAAGACCCCATCGATTAATTTATGGATAATCACTTGTTTTATAGTGAAGTTATAGATTTCTGCTAAAGAAGTGATTAAGTCATGGGTCAATGGCCTGGGAGGTTTGAGAGAATCTTCCAAAGCTATAGCTATGGATTGGGCTTCAAACGGTCCTATGACAATAGGCAACGTTCGTTTCCCTCTCATCTCATTGAGTACCAGAGCATAAGCCCCTGATTGAGACTGGCTGAAAGAAATACCTTTGATGTTCAGTTGGATAAGACTCATGTCTTTGTATTATAGAATAATAATGTTTGAATTTTACAAAAGTAGTGTTTTTTTACTTGTCAATAAACAAGAAAACCCTTCAAGTTTTTTAAAACCTAAAGGGTTTTTTATCATTTTGCTTGAAAGCTTAACTATCAGCTTTAAATGCTTTTAATTTTTCGACCAATTGCGGAACGACTTCAAAGGCATCGGCAACCATACCGTAGTCAGCAGCTTTAAAGAAAGGCGCTTCAGGATCGTTATTGATGACTACTTTGACTTTTGAGGAGTTGACACCGGCCAGATGTTGAATAGCGCCGGAGATTCCTATGGCGATATACAGATTGGAAGCCACTTGTTTACCGGTTTGTCCTACGTGTTCGCTATGTGGACGCCAGTCTAAATCAGAGACAGGACGTGAACAGGCTGTAGCGGCACCAAGCACATCGGCAAGATCTTCTATCATACCCCAGTTTTCAGGCCCTTTAAGACCACGACCGGCTGAAACAACAATATCAGCATCGGCAATGGTTACTTTTCCTGTAACCATATCCACTGATTGTCGTTCAATGCTACCCGCAGAGATTTCAGGATTGAATGCGACTAATGATGCGGTAACCGGTGCTTCAAATAATCCAAATGAATTCTTGGCTAAACCAATGACTTTAACATCAGAATTGATTTCAGTAAAATTAAAGGCTTTGTTAGAAAAAGCTTTACGTTTCACAACAAAAGGGTCAACACTTTCCGGTAAAGCCACAACATTTGAGGCATACGCCGCTTGTAATTTTACGGCAATCATAGGTGCGACATACGCGCCATTAGCTCCTGAATCGACGATGACTACCTGAGCATTCTCTGCTTTGGCTGCTTCGGCTATAAAAGAGGCATATACATTGCCATCTGATGTTTTCAGGGCATCACTATTACCCACGAGTACTTTTTCAGCACCATATTGTCCCAGAGGTGTCACATCATCTACAAAAGCGGTGACAGCAACTAAGTTTGTGTTCATTTGCTCGGCGAGCTTTTTCCCGTAAGAAACGACTTCGAGCGCTGTTTTTTTAAATTTTCCTTCCGATGACTCGGCAAATACTATTATTGACATAGTTGAAGTTAGAATTATGAGGTTATAAAACTGGAAGAACGGTGTCTTCTCACTTTTTTAATTGTTTTTAAATGACTTTAGCTTCGTTGTGTAATAAATTTACAAGCTCTTCAGCAGTTTCTACGATTTTACAGGCTGCTTTGGCTGCCGGTTTTTCAAATCGTTTGGATTCGGCTTTAGTATTGACATCTACAGGTTCGACCACACTAAGCGGTTTAGAACGGGCCATCATAATCCCGCGCATATTGGGAATACGAAGGTCGTTGTCCTCTACAAGACCTTTTTGAGATCCAATAACTAATGGCAGAGAAGTGGTAACTATTTCCTTTCCGCCGTCTATTTCTCTGGTTACGGTAGCTTTGTCACCTTCAATTTCAAGACCACTTGCGGCATTGACAAAATTAAAATCCAACAGAGATGCCAACATACCCGGTACCATACCTCCGTTATAATCTATAGACTCTCTTCCGGCAAGGACAAGGTCATAACCCCCGTTTTTGACAACTTCTGCCAATTGCTGGGCTACAAAAAACCCGTCTTTAGGTTCTGCATTGACTCTGATAGCATCATCAGCGCCTATGGCTAAGGCTTTTCTCAAAGTTGGTTCTGTGGTGTTATTACCTACATTGGCTACGGTAACACTTGCGCCTTGTTTTTCTTTAAACCACATGGCACGTGTCAATGAATACTCGTCATACGGATTGATTACAAATTGTACCCCGGAGGCATCAAAAGCCGCATTGTCCGGCGTAAAATTGATTTTTGATGTTGTGTCCGGCACATGACTGATACATACTAATATTTTCATATTTAAAAATGGATTGAATATTTGGAATTATTATTTCTGAATCAAATACTTATTGATTGTATTTCAAAAGTGTTTACAAATATAAGATTTTTATTAAACCCGTTTTTTGACTGATATTTATAAGGGTTTACAGCCGGTGTTTGTTGTAGAATTATAAAGTCTTTTTGTTGAAATACAATTGTTTATAGATTTACGATTGTAATGTCGATACCTCTTTGGACGTTGCACTTAAGACTCATTCAGCCACAGGTTACAATCCTATGAAAAACAGACCAAAAATCAATTGTAAATTGTGGTATATGCGATAAAATAGTTAAAAAATTAATGATATATTTATTACGTATAATAATATTTACTATATTGATGACCAAAATAGTCTTGTTTTTAAGAAAGAGCAATATCAATTAACATTAACTTAATAAGATTACACTAACCTAATACCTTTTTGAACAAATGCATTACGACAAAATTTATGCTTCCAGCAAGCAGAATCCCGAAGCTTTTTGGTTGGAACAAGCCCAAAAAATTAAATGGTTTGAAACCCCTAAAACAGCACTTGAACAAGATAACAACGGTCTTTACAATTGGTTTCCGGACGGGAAACTCAATTTGAGTTATTTGGCTGTTGATAAACATATTGAAGATGGTTTCGGCGATCAACCTGCTTTGATTCACGATTCTGCCGTTCGTCAAGAAAAAACAATCATCACCTATGATGAACTCAAAATACAGGTCGAAAAGCTGGCGGGAGGTTTAAAGCAATTGGGGGTGACCAAAGGTGATACAGTCATTATCTACATGCCCAATATTCCACAGGCGGTGTACAGTATGTTGGCTTGTGTACGCATAGGAGCCATTCACTCGGTGGTTTTTGGCGGATTTGCGCCGCGCGAATTAGCGTTACGTATCAATGATGCTAAACCCAAAGTCATCATCACAGCATCATCGGGTATTGAGGTTGACCGGTTAATTGCCTATAAACCTATGGTTGATGAGGCTATAAATACAGCCGAACACAAGCCGGAAAAAGTAATTCTTTATAACCGTAAGTTGGGTGCAATTGTTCCTAAAAAATCTTATGATGTAGATTACGAAGAACTTGTATCACAAGCCGAACCGGAGACTTATATCCCGGTAGAATCTTCCCATCCGTCTTATATTTTATATACTTCCGGAACCACCGGTTCGCCCAAAGGAGTGGTAAGAGATACAGGAGGTTATGCGGTTGCCCTTAATTTTTCCATGGAAACCATTTATGGGGTAAAACCGGGAGAAGTTTTTTGGGCAGGTAGTGATGTCGGTTGGGTTGTGGGACATAGTTATATCGTTTACGGGCCTCTTATTCACCGTAATCCTACCGTTATGTTTGAAGGGAAACCTGTGAGAACTCCTGATGCAGGAGCTTTTTGGCGCGTGATTGAGGACCACAAGGTCAGTGTCCTGTTTACAGCGCCCACAGCTTTCAGAGCGATTAAACAAGAAGACCCTGAAGGGTTACTCATCTCTGATTACGATACCAGTTCGTTGAAATTTTTATTCCTTGCCGGTGAACGTTGTGATGAACCTACCCGGCTTTGGGTAGAAGAACACCTCAATGTTCCGGCTATTGATCACTGGTGGCAAACGGAATCCGGTTGGCCTATGCTCTCTAATTTTATGGGATTAGAACCTTTACCCATTAAATCAGGTTCTGTAGGAAAACCCGTGCCCGGCTATGATATTCAGATTCTTACTGAAGACGGGAATAAGGCAAAACCCAATGAAGAAGGTTTGGTTGTGATTAAACTTCCTATGCCTCCGGGATTTATGCCTACGTTATGGCAGGCAAATGAGCGGTATAAAGCCGGTTATTTACAGCGTTTTCCCGGTTACTATTTCTCCGGTGACGGCGGAACGGTAGATGAAGAGGGCTTTGTGTACATTACCGGTCGGGTGGATGATGTCATCAATGTGTCAGGACACCGGCTTTCGACGACCTCTATGGAAGAGGTGGTCGCCAGGCATAAAGCAGTTGCCGAATGTTGTGTCATCGGTATAGAAAATGAGATCAAAGGACAAGTCCCACTGGGATTTGTAGTGACTAAAATGGGTGAGGAGAACTACGAGTATTTTAAACTCAAAACCGAGGTGAAACAGATGGTGCGTCAAATGGTAGGTCCTATTGCGTCATTAAAGAATGTCGTGATTGTAAAACGCTTGCCTAAAACCCGAAGCGGTAAAATACTCCGTAACACTTTGCGAAAAATAGTAGATGGTAAAGCGTATGTCATGCCGTCAACTATTGAAGATCCTTTAGTGCTGGAAGAAATTATCGTATTGCTCAAAGAGCTCAGAATTGGAGCCTTTGCTAAAGATAAAGCAGCCATTACCAGTTCGCTTAAAATATTGGCAGACACTTATTACAATATCGATTCGTTGGCAAAATACATCGATGTGTACCGGATTGCGCAAAACGATCCCGAAGACTTTTGGAATACTCTGGCAGAAAACAATTTTTACTGGCGAAAAACCTGGGATAAGGTTTTGGAATGGGATCAGGAAACCCCCGATTTCAAATGGTTTCAAGGTGCAAAACTCAATATTACCGAAAATTGTTTAGACCGGCATTTGGAAACCCGTGGTTCTAAAACGGCTATTATCTGGGAACCCAATAGCCCTAAAGAAAAAGCACAGCACATCAGTTATAATGAGCTTTCTGTAAGGGTTAATAAAATGGCTAATGTGTTGAAAAATAACGGTATTACAAAAGGAGATCGGGTATGTATCTATCTTCCCATGATTCCCGAACTTACGGTTGCTATATTGGCATGTGCGCGCATTGGTGCAGTACATTCCGTAGTATTTGCCGGTTTTTCATCCAAAGCCCTGTCCACCCGTATCAACGATTCCCAATGTAAAATGGTTATCACATCCGATGGCAGTTACCGGGGAACAAAGTCCATTGACCTCAAAGGAATAGTGGATGAGGCCTTAAAGACTTGTTCGGGTGTCGAGAGTGTATTGGTGGTCAAGCGCACCCATGATAAAGTAACGATGGTAGAAGGTCGTGACAAATGGATGCATGAAGAATTACCGGAGGCTTCTACTGAATGTTTAGCCGAAGAAATGGATGCCGAAGATTTGCTGTTTATCCTTTATACATCCGGCTCAACGGGAAAACCAAAAGGGATGGTACATACCACCGGCGGTTATATGGTTTATACAGCTTATACGTTTAAAAACGTGTTTCAATATAAAGAAAATGATGTGTATTGGTGTACAGCCGATATTGGTTGGATAACGGGACACAGTTATATCGTGTACGGTCCTTTAGCTAATGGGGCTACGTCGCTTATGTTTGAAGGCGTTCCATCGTATCCGGATTTCGGACGTTTTTGGGAAATTGTGGAAAAACATAAGGTTAACCAATTCTATACCGCTCCAACGGCAATTCGTACCTTGGCTAAACAACCCTTGGAACTGGTCGAGAAACACGATTTATCCAGTTTAAAAGTTCTGGGAACTGTAGGAGAGCCTATTAATGAAGAGGCCTGGCATTGGTACAACGACAATATAGGTAAGAAAAAATGCCCTATTGTAGATACGTGGTGGCAAACTGAAACGGGGGGTATTATGATTTCACCACTGCCGTTTATTACCCCTACCAAACCTACGTATGCCACATTGCCGCTTCCGGGTATAATACCGGTTTTAGTCGATGAACAAGGTAATGAAGTCGATGGTATTCATATTGACGGCAGGTTGTGTATCAAACATCCATGGCCGGGAATGGCTCGTACTATTTACGGAGACCATCAACGGTTTAAACGAACGTATTATTCGGCTTTTAAATCCAAATATTTTACGGGAGACGGGGCTTACCGCGATGAAGTCGGTTATTACCGTATTTCAGGACGTGTGGATGACGTCATTATCGTCAGTGGTCATAATCTGGGTACGGCACCTATTGAAAATGCGATTAATGAACATCCGGCGATTGCCGAATCAGCTATTGTAGGATTCCCGCATGATATTAAAGGAAATGCCATGTATGGCTACGTCATTTTAAAAGAAATAGGGGAGGGCAGAGATCCTAAAGACTTACGCCGGGAGATCAATCAGATTATTTCGGAAAAAATAGGTCCGATTGCCAAGCTCGATAAAATTCAGTTTGTAGCTGAACTTCCTAAAACCCGAAGCGGAAAGATCATGCGACGTATTCTGCGTAAAATTGCCTCAGGCGAGACGGATAATTTTGGGGATATTACCACGCTGTTAAATGCTGAAGTAGTCCAGCAGATATTGAAAGATACTTTATAGAAGATTTAACGGATAACCGGAATACTACTACTAACTAAAAAAGGAGCTGACAAATACGTCAGCTCCTTTTTTAGTTATATTAAACAGGAAAAGCCCAAAACCATACGACATAAGCCTGAAGCAATGCTTTAGTGCTCCAGATACTTAACAGGGTTTAAATAAAACATTTTTTTCCAACCCTGTTTATCGGCGTCTATTCGCCATACATAAGGTATTAGCGTTACAATAGAATAGTGCAAATGGGGTGATTTTCCGTTGGCATTACCGCTTGTGCCGACCGTTCCGATGTTAGATTTTTTAGTTACAAAAGACAAGGCAGAGGTTTTGAGTTCAGCCATATGCGCATAGTAATGTAAACGCCATTTAGGTCCTAAGATTAACGCGACATTACCTCCTCTGTCTATCTTCCCGGTATATAGGACAAGTCCGGTGGTTGAAGCCCTGATAGCCGTTCCCTTAGATGCAAAAATATCTACGCCTTTATGCGTGACAGACTTTCCCCAGGGATAAAACCAAAATGATTTTGAATTGTAGTCAGCTTTTGTTGCGCCTTTAACGGGCATTTTTAAATGTTGTGGTATTAAAAGCCCGATAACGATGACACTCAAAAGTCCGATACACAGTTTTTTTAGTGGTCTGAGCATGTTATTACGGTTATAGGTTGGACATTAATTATTTTTAGGCATATCTTTTTGTAAACCAAACCCATCAATTTAATCTACATTTAATCTGTAAATGGTTTGATTATTTTTCCGGATGATTTTTTGGTTTTGTTTCTCCATAAACCCCTTTATTTTGTTGCGCGTTTTCTGGTCAATAAGCTGTCTTTGATGTGCTTTTTGCTTTTCATCGATTAATACATCTTTTTCTACTGTAAATAATGTTTTGGAAAGTTGCCTTGTCATTTCAGCATAGTAATTATGTATGATCCATAATTCATTAACGTTTGGTATCAAATGTATTGAAAAATCCCGGCTCATTTGATTGTCTTTTTGATAGTCTATGGTTAACAAACCGGTATCTGGTATTTCAATAGTTACAGAAACGGTATGTTTTTCCGGTGTAAACTTTGGAAATACGGTCTTATTGTGACTGATTCTCAGGTTTTCAATTGAAGAATTAATGGGTTTTATATATTTTACAACAAGACTGTCCCGGTGAACTTTGCTCTCAAAACCATAAACATAAAATTCCTGCATCGATGCTTTATGAGGTTGCAGGCGTAATGCCCCTTGTTTTTGAAGGGTGTAATGTCCGGAAACTTTAAAGTCAACAGCCCCAAATGAAGCAAAATAATAAAACGTTTGGTCGTCTAAAAGATAGATTCCTGAAGCCGTTTCAAAACCTGACAGATTATAAAAACCCTCCACCTGATGATATGCTTCTTGGGCATAAATCTTAGGCATGATTAAAAGAAAGCCTATTAAAATATAGTGTTTAATCATTTTTTAGATGGATTGTTATAATTCCTCTAATAAAGCTTTACGTTTGGCTTCATACTCCTCCTGGGTAATCAAATCCGATTCAAACAACTCTTTTAGTTTTAACAATTTGGATTTAAGATCGTCCTTTGCCGGTTCATTGGTGGTTTTCCCGAGTTCGATACCCGTTAGCATACCCATACCGGCACCAGCCGTTCCTTCATTTTTAGCAACATCCCGTAAGGCTTTTAGCTTTTGCAATTCGGCAAAGTCCACGCCGGCTATTTGGGCTGATTTGACATCGGCCTGAACGTTAGAAACCTCGCCAATACGGTCCAGTGTCTCTTTGTCAAACTGTGTTCCTTCGATACGA
>PDQD01000036.1 GCA_002747695.1 Flavobacteriia bacterium | reverse complement strand
ACAGTTTGTGTCATGATATTAATGTTTTAAGTGGTTACAAGTTTGTCATTACTTTTTCTTAGATGTTTAATTGTTTAGGCTATTGAAAAAGCCGTTTTGATACCGCTGATGAGCATATCTGTACCGATAATGGCTAATATTAACCCCATTAGTTTTCCTATGACAGCAATCAAATTAGGCCCTATTGTTTTGACAATCCGATCGCTTAAGGCAAAAGCCCAATAAGTTAAAATAATCATTACACCAAAAACCCCAATAACAATTCCTATGTGAATAAAGGTGGCATGGGTCACATAATTCATTGCTGTAACAATGGTTCCCGGCCCTGCAAGGATAGGTATAGCCAATGGAGAAACAGCCATATTGCGCTTTTGTTCTATATCATTAGTATGGATTTTAGAGGGTTGAGACATCAACATTTCAAAACCCACATAAAAAATAAGTATGCCGCCTGTTATTTTAAATGCAGGAATGCTAATGCCAAACAACTCAAAGATGTATTTACCGGCCACTATAAACGCGACAACAATGATAAATGCCGTAACCGAAGCCGTTTTTGCAATGTTCTTTTTAGTCTCTTCGGTTTCACCGGCTGTCAATCCCAGAAAAACAGGTGTGTTTGCAATGGGATTCATGATGGCAAAAAATCCCATAAACACACTGAGCCCGTAAGTTATTAAATCGTTCATTCTTACTGTTGTTTATCTTAGAACTATGACTTTGAAAACCATCAAAAAAGTTCAGGTTGTTTATGAGGTATAAAAGACCAAATTTAATAAAAAATAAAAACCGATACAATTTAATTGCATCGGTTTTTACCCATAATTTATATATGAGGTCAATAAAAACAATCCATTTTTATGGGATTAAAACGGCATCTACGGCATGGATGACACCATTGATTCCCTGAACATCATTAGTAGCTTCACCCACTAAAATATTCACCGTTTGACCACTGCTGGTCATGATTTGAGCACCTTCAGTCAAATCTATGGTTAGCGTACCTCCGCCAAGCATTGTAAGCTCGCCGTCACTTAATTGGTCGGCTTGCACATTGGCTTCACCTAAAACGTGATAGGTCAAAACAGCTTCAAGAGTTTCAATAGGAATATCCGATAGTGATTCCCACGCTTCATTAGAAGCGAGTAATGCTTCAAAAGCTTCATTGGTAGGTGCAAAAACAGTAAATGGCCCTTCTTCTGAAAGCAATGCAACAAAATCAGTTGTATGTCTGCTATCGGTTAGAGCTTCTACCAGACTGGAGAAATTACTGTTGTTTAAAGCTAAAGTTACAATATTGGGTGGTAACATGACCTTATCAATAACATGTAATACGCCGTAAGAAAATTCTAAATCTACAAGTACAGGTGTGGCATTGCCGTTAAATACAACACCGTCTGCAGTGTTTACCTGTAAAGACAGTGCTTCTTGATTGGGCCCTTTAGCGTATGTTTTAAGGTAGGTGTCAGATAGATCAGTTGACATGATGTTCCCCTCTACCAAATGAAATGATAAGACGTTCATCAAGGTTTGAACAGGTAAATCGTTGATTGATTCCCACGCTTCATTAGAATCTAAAAATTCTTGAAAGGCAGCATTTGTCGGGCCAAAAACGGTAATAGGACCGTAGGGACTTATCTCTTCTTCTAAGTTGGATTTTCCAAGCGCATCAGCCAGCATACTCAATTCCGGATTAGTCTCAGCCAATTCGGCAACCGTTTCGGGTTTGGGTTGTGCCTCAGGGTCTTCTTTTTTACAAGACGTAAAAAAACTTAAACTTAATAATAAACAAAAAGCCATGAGTGCTTTTGTTGCTTTAGATAACATAATAAATTGTTTTTAATTAATGCTTACTCTTGGATTTTTATAGTCTAATTTTCAGCATCTTAGACTTTAGGTTTCGTTAGTTTCCGGTAAATCTTTATACAATAAAAGTTCTGTTTAAGTACAAGTAAACTGTATTATAATCAGATGTTACGTAATAAAAGTAAAGATTAGATGAATGCTCTAATACAAGAATTGAATGCCTATTCAATCTCTTGGGTCGGTTCAATAATCAATTTTTAAACAATTTAACCACTGTTGCTGTTTAATTAGGGTTAAAATTAAACATCAAATCGCTTTTATTTAAAAATTATCAACAGTGTAAATGTAGATTATACTGATAAGGTTTTAATTGTTCTGACAACAAATATATAAAATATTTTTGATAATCGTAAATTTAATACGTGTAAAATGTGATTTTAACAGTTTGAGAGGGTTGGGCTGTATGGGCTGGTCCAAAAAAAAGAGTGTTCGGAATCCATGACAACCTTATTGTGAATCCGGAGACCAAAGGTCTTATGTTCCTGTTTCAGCGGTGTGGTTATAGGACTTCGAGAATAAAGGGGATTAAAAAAGGCACCAAAATAGTCAGTATTACACCACTGAAAACAGCTATGACCGCCCATTCTTTACCGGTGTATTCGGTGATGATGGGCAAAGTACTGTCCATGGTTGTAACACCGCCGGAGGCGATTCCGGCGAGTTTGCCAAAATATTTAATAAAAACAGGCGTTGCTACCAATGTTATGATTTCTCTTAAGACATTGGACAATAAAGCAACGACCCCTAACGCTTCACCGCTGATCTGAGTAATCAAAACAGATGACAAACTGTAATACCCGAAACCGGCACCAACAGCCAATGTCTCTCTGATGTTGAGGTTAGGTATCAAAAACGATACGGCTGCTGCTCCTGTCAGTGATCCGATGACAATTCCTACAGGGATTAAAAATATTTTGACGTTGCTGGTTTTCAGTACCTGAAAGGCAGAACGGTCTGAACCAACCCCAATACCTACAAAAAACATCAGGGCATACAAGGCATACATAGAAAAGTCATTGTCAATAATCACATCCGGTAAAAGATGGGTAAGCCCTAGCAACAGACCCGCAATAAAAAAACTCAAGATGATTAAACTACTTTTCATGAAGAGGGGTTTTTATCTGAAGGTTTTTCGGTAAAAAACAGTTTATAGGTATAATAGGCACATATCAGACTGCCCAACAGAGCACCTATGGTAATCAATGCTGCATCTAAGCCTAAGGTGTGAATGTTATTGATGATTTGCTCGTTCAATCCAATATTAATACCCAATAAGAACAACAACACATATACGGCATACATGGTTAGTTTTTCATTAATCTTCAGTAGTGTTTTTTTATGGTGTATCAGATAACCTATCACCATTCCTGCACTCATAGTGACCAAAACTTCAATCATAATTGTTCCTTATTATTTTTAGATTTCAACTGAGGTTTACATCTTTCTTTTATCAATGTGATAAATACTCATGTTCTGATAAGGTAACTCCTTTGTCAGCAACAGGTCAAATATAATTAAATAATTGTGTTGACATTATGGGTTTTGAAATGCTTTAAGAGTTAAACGAGAAATTATTCCGGTGTTTTTGTAGAAGTTGTACAATCATAGCTTTGTGATATAAAAAAGCCGTCTCAGCTATGAGACGGCTTTTTTTATCTTAACCTGATAGGTCAATTGCAATGATATTATTTACCATTGGCGATTTTGTCAGCTAACAATAAAGCGTTGTAGGCATTTAAAACACCACCTGAAATAGATAAGTTTTTAAAGTTGGCTTTCTCCCCTTCTTTATCAGAAGGAAGGTTGACTTCTTTAGTGAATTTAACAGAAGAATCCATGATGATATGTTTCACCTGGCTGGCTGTTAATTGAGGATAGTAAGAACGGATTAAGGCTGCAACACCGGCAACTTCAGGAGATGCCATAGAGGTTCCTTGTAAGAAAGCGTATTCGTTTTTCGGCATTGTAGAATAAATCTCAGATCCGGGAGCGAATACATCAACATTTTTGATTCCGTAGTTACTGAACACAGAAGGTAATTTTTCATCCATATGACGAGTCATTGCACCTACAGTTATCACATTGTCAGCAAATTCTACGACTTTGTCTTTTGAGTCATTAGGGAAATTGTCTTCTACGTCAATGTCTTTTGAATCGTTTCCGGCAGCATGTACTAATAAAACGTCTTTACTTTCAGCGTATTTAATAGCATCATAAACCCACTCAGGGTGAGAAGAATAAGATTTTCCAAAACTCATATTGACGACTTTTGCTCCATTGTCAACAGCATAACGAATAGCTAATGCTACGTCTTTGTCATACTCATCACCATCGGGTACTGCACGTACACTCATAAGTTTGGCATATTGTGTCACCCCGTTCATACCTACACCATTATTACGCTCGGCTAAGATGATACCGGCAACGTGTGTTCCGTGAACTTCATCGTCTTTAGAACCGATAACCATATTGTTACCATAAGTTTTGTCGTTGAAATCATCAGGATCATCATTGGTTAGACGACCTTTGAAGTCAATATTGTAGTTGTATTTTGATTGACCTTCAAAATAATCTACACCACGTTGTATGTCTTTTAAGCCTTCTTCTATGGTTGCACCGCTACCTAAGAGTCTTGAGATCATATTTTTACCCATGGCGTATTTATCGTCGATTTTAGCTTCTGCTAATTCCTCAACAGTGTAAGAGTCTTTACCTAAAGCTTCTTTGACAGCTTTGTCAGCGTCTTTTACGGTATTTATCAAACCTTCATAAAAGGATTTTTGACCGGCAGCTTCAGATTGTTTTTGATCAACTTCTGCTTTAAGTTTTAAATAATGCTCAAATTCCTGACGATCTGCATCTGCAACTGTTTCAGGCGTAACGTCTTTATATTTAGGCATTAATTTAGCTACAATACGGGTGATTTCCAATTGTTCAGGAGTATCTTGACCGGCTTTACCACCTAAGAAGTTCCAACCGTGTATATCATCTACATAACCGTTATTGTCATCGTCTTTGCCATTGCCTGCAATTTCATCTTCATTGGTCCAAATAACGCCATCTAAATCTTCATGTTCGATATCAATCCCTGAGTCGATAACAGCAACTGTGATGACTTTAGGGGTTTTGTCTGCAACAAAAGCATAAGCTTTGTCCAAACTCATACCGGGTACAGAGTCTGTAAACACGTCCATATGAGGCCATCCTTGTTTGACTTCATCAGTCATGTCACTTTGCCCGGCAACCAGATGATCTACGTTAGTTACGATAGGGGTAGTGTCTTTTTTGGCAGTTGTGGTGTTTTGCTGTGTCCCACAGGATGCTAAAAGCGTAGCCAATCCCAATCCTAAAAGAATCTTTGAAAATTTCATGTGTATAAATTTAAAAATGTTTAATTATATAATTAATCTTTGCATCCCAACATAAAGGATAGAAAAGGTCAACAAAGATAAAGTATTTATTGGTCTTGAGTGTAGTAAAAGCGTTACAATTTATTGAAAAATGTCTTTTAAGCTGTATTGCTGGTCCAGTCTTACGCCTTTTTCAGTGTGTTTTACGGTGCAAAGTTCTGTGTGTGCATCGTGTTCTAAGAACAAGTAATACTGCTCATCAGCCGCGGTGTTCAGAAATTTCTCTTTCTCATCCATGGTTAGTAACGGACGCGTGTCATAGCCCATGACATAAGGCAGTGGTATATGTCCTGTTGTGGGAAGTAAGTCGGCGGCAAATACAATCGTTTTGCCGTGGTAGCTCACGTGCGGAATCATTTGTTTGTCCGTATGCCCGTTAACAAACAGGATATCAAAACCCAGTTCGCTGTTGGTCTTAAAATCGTTTTCAGGCAAGTCTATAAATTCTAATTGCCCGCTGCTTTGCATAGGGTTGATGTTTTCTTTCAGAAAAGAAGCTTTTTCTCTGACATTGGGTACTGTTGCCCATTGCCAGTGGTCTTTATTACTCCAGAAACGGGCATTTTTAAATGCCGGTTCATACCCGGTACGGTCTTTATTCCACTGAATACTGCCTCCGCAATGGTCAAAATGCAGGTGCGTCAAAAAAACATCTGTAATATCGTCTTTGTGAAAACCGTGTTGAGCCAGTGAACGTTCCAGAGAATGCTCACCCCAGAGGTAATAGTACCCGAAAAACTTTTCGGACTGTTTATTGCCCATGCCGGTGTCTATTAAAATCAAACGTTTACCGTCTTCTATCAGCATACAACGCGTACTCATGTCTATCATATTATTAGAATCAGCGGGATTGGTGCGATTCCACAAGCTTTTAGGTACTACGCCAAACATAGCGCCGCCATCGAGTTTGAAATTTCCGGCTTCTATAGGATATATTGTCATAAATAATGAGTTAATAGTAGTTAGTGACTAAATGATGTGGCTAATATATAATAAAAAAACCATCAAATCTCTATTTAAGGAAATGATGGTTTAATATTGAGGCATCTAGCGGATTCGAACCGCTGTACAAGGTTTTGCAGACCTCTGCCTAACCACTCGGCCAAGATGCCTTGTTTGTTTTAGGACTGCAAATTTAATGATTTTTTTTATTGGTTGGCTATTTTTTTTCTTTTCCCTTTCATTGTAACAATGACTCGGTCCACATTACCGCCTATGGGTGGATTGATTTTTGCCACATCAACTTCTACTTTTTTGACCATAGGCAGTTCTTTCAGAATCCGGTTGATGATACGTTCAGCAACATGTTCCAGGAGTTGAGACCTTATGGCCATTTCCTCTTTCACTATACGGTTCAGAGCGACATAATCCACCGTGTCTTTGAGCAGGTCAGACTGGGCAGAAGGCTTTAGGTCAGCTTTGACACGTACGTTGACACAATATTCGCTGCCTATTTTAGCTTCTTCTGTCAAGCAGCCGTGTGTGGCAAAAATTTTTATGTTTTGTAAAGTGATATATCCCATATTTAATGATTTTTAATCCAGTCTAATGATTCTTGCTTGTCTTTTTCCAATTGCTTTCTCAGGGCATCTATACTGTCAAATTTAAACTCATCACGTAAGCGATGTAAAACGCATACTTTTATTTTTTGATAGTATAAATCCTTGTTTAAATCGAAAAAATGCACTTCTATCGTTTGTGTTTTTCCGTCAATGGTGGGGCGAAATCCTATGTTCATCATACCGTAATAGTTCCGGTCGCCTATCTTTGAGTGTACGATATAAACGCCTTTTTTAGGGGTGATTTTATTGGAATAATCCAGCGCAATATTAGCGGTGTTGAAACCTATTTTACGTCCCAGTTGATTCCCCTGTATGACTTTTCCGAATAATGAGAATTCATACCCTAACAGTGTGTTGACTTCACTGAATGCGCCTTGTTCTATGACTTGCCTCAGGTGTGTTGAGTTGATCAAAAGATTGTTCTGGTAGTATGGTTTCAATTGTTGTACTTTAAAACCGTATTGATGCCCCAGCGCAACTAAATAGTCAAAGTCTCCTTCTTTATTCCTGCCAAAGCTGTGGTCATGACCCAAAATCAGTGTGTCCATGTTCAGTTTTTTGACCAATGTGTTAAGTACAAAGTCTTTGGCGGTAAGCCGGGCAAAAACTTTTGTAAATTCCTGAACATAAACGGTGTCAACGCCATGGGATTTTATGAGTTCTACTCTTTCGTCTATGGTATTGATGAGTTTGAGTGGGTGTTCAGGGGTTAAAATATGTGAAGGATGGGGAAAAAAAGTAACAATTACCGGTCTTAAATGCTCGCGTTCGGCAGTATTGATTAACTGCCGGAGTAAATATTGATGTCCCAAATGTACCCCGTCAAAGGAGCCGAGTGCAATAACGCTATGTGTGATTTTTTCTGCCAAAGTATAAAAACAAACGCCAAAAATAGCTAAAAAAATTTAGTAACTCTGATTTGACGATCAGCTTTGCTTATAGTATTAGATTGTGAGTATCCGGTTTCAGTACGCTATATTTTAATGTGCCAAAAGATTTTCATGTATTTAGATAACCCGGTATAATTTATCAAATAATAATTTTCTTAATCGGGTATAATCCTTGATTTCCTCCATCAACGCTGCATGGTCGTGTTCCTCACTAAAGCTTTTGGCGATGGCTTCTATTTTTCTATCAATCAAAACACGTCTGAGGTTGAGTATATTGTCAGTGACCAGCTTTGCGATGTATTCCTCTTTTGGGGTTATAAAAACATCACGTGTTTCCCATTTACTCAAGACAAACCGGTCTTCTTCCATCAAAATATCAGTGACCAGATGAGCTATAGCAGGGTTGTCATGTTGGGTGAACGTATTGATGTCTATATGTTCGCGTGTTCTGAATTGTTCTATGATGGCTTGATAAATTTGTTTAAAACCATCCTGAGTGAATTCTATTTCGTCGTCTTGCAGGTTGAGATAAATCTCGTCGGCTACTATACTGTTGTATATTTCCTTGACCAATTCTTTTTTGCCCAGCGCATTGGTTTTTTCCACCCAATCTGCAAAGTCAGCCTGATGATTGCCGTATAATAACAGTGTTTTGATGAGTTCCCGTTCATATTTTGCCAACTCATCAATAGCTTTTAAGGGTTCCTGACGCTTCTTAACCACATCCAACACAGGCATTTCATCCTTGATTTGTTCACCTTTTTGTTTTCTGTTTTGGATGAGTTGTTGATTCAAAGCGCTGAAAAGAATATCCTCGCTTATCAACATGAGTTGCGCCGTTTCTTTAACGTAAATTTCCCGCTTGATTTTATCCGGAATGACCGATATACTCTTGATGATATCCCTTACCAGTTCGGCTTTTTTGATGGGATCTTTAGCGGCTTCTTCCATTAGGATTTCAATCTTAAATTTGATGAAATCCACAGCGTTATCCTTGAGGTAATATTTGAGTTCTTCTATACTGACTTTTTTGGCAAAGCTGTCCGGGTCATCCTGATCCGGGAAGGTGAGGACTCTCACATTAAGACCTTGTTCCAGCACCAAATCTATCCCGCGCATAGAAGCTCTTATACCGGCAGCATCTCCGTCAAACAGGATGGTGATGTTTGACGTTAAGCGTTTGATCAACCTGATTTGATCCGGTGTCAACGCTGTACCACTGGAGGCGACCACATTTTCTATACCTTGTTGGTGTAAGGTGATGACATCTGTATAGCCTTCTACCAGATAGCAATTGTCCTCTTTGGCAATCGCCTGTTTGGCAAAATAGATGCCGTAGAGTACCTTGCTCTTGTCATAGATGTCACTACTGGGTGAATTGAGGTATTTGGCAGCTTTTGCCGTGCTGTCCAGAATACGACCGCCGAAACCCAATACCCGTCCACTCATACTGTGGATGGGAAAGATCACCCGACCTTTGAAACGGTCATACCGCTTGTCACCTTTGACAATGGTTAGCCCTGTTTTTTCCAAAAATTCCAGGCTGTATTCTTTGGCCAAAGCAGCCTGAGTGAAAGCCTCCCATTGGTCTAAGGCGTAGCCTAACTGGAACTTTTTGATGGTTTCTTCTCTGTACCCCCTGTTTTTAAAGTAACTCAAGCCTATGGCTTTGCCTAATTCATGTTCAAAAAGATTCTCCTGAAAGTAAAGGTTAGCAAAATTAGTGACGATATACATGCTTTCCCGTTCGTCTTTGAGCTGTTTTTGCTCGTCGTCCATACGGGTTTCTTCAATCTCAATATTGTATTTTTTGGCGAGCCAACGCAAGGCTTCAGGGTAGGTGTAGTGTTCATGCTCCATAAGGAACGATACTACATTACCGCCTTTACCGCTACTAAAATCTTTCCAAATCTGCTTGACCGGTGATACCATGAAAGAGGGTGTTCGTTCATCGGTAAACGGGCTTAAGCCTTTGAAGTTGGTGCCTGATTTTTTGAGTTGTACAAACTCTCCGATAACCTCCTCTACACGGGCAGCTTCAAATATCTTATCTATGGTTGGTTTGGTTATCATGGTTATTAATTAACAGGGGATTTTTTTATATAACGTTTCTGGTGTTGTAATTAAACTGCTTTTAAACACTGTTTTATGAATGGTTTTTGGCTAACTATTTATCTTCTACACTCAGTCTTGCGGTTGCTACAGTTTTGACGTCGTCAATATCATTGTTTAATAATTTATAATAGCCTACAATGCCAATCATGGCAGCATTGTCTGTCGTATATTCAAATTTTGGAATATAAGTCGTCCAACCGTCATTTTCTTTGTCTTTGAGTTGTTTGCGAATTTCAGAATTGGCACTGACACCACCGGCAATAGCTACTTGGGTAATTCCTGTTTGTTTAACGGCTTTTTCCAGTTTATCCATCAGAATAGATACAATTCTTTTTTGGATGGATGCACAAATGTCTTCTATATGCTCTTCAATAAAAAGAGGATTTTTAGCGGTTTCTTTTTGTACAAAGTACAGAATAGATGTTTTCAGTCCGCTAAAACTAAAATCCAAGCCGTCAACTTTGGGTTTGGGGAAAGCAAAGGCATCGGGGTTGCCTTTTTGGGCAAGCTTGTCAATCAGTGGCCCACCGGGATAGTCCAATCCAAGTATTTTGGCAGATTTATCATAACATTCGCCTACGGCATCGTCCAGTGTTTCCCCTAATATTTCCATGTCCAAGTGGCTGTTGACCTTGACTATTTGTGTATGTCCGCCACTGATGGTCAGGCATAAAAAAGGAAATTCAGGTTTTTGTTGGGCATCATCATTGATAAAATGAGCCAGAACATGTGCCTGCATATGATTTACAGACAGTAAAGGGATGTTTAGTGCTTGTGCCATAGATTTGGCAAAAGAGGTTCCTACCAATAAAGAGCCCAATAAGCCCGGTCCTTTGGTAAAAACTATCGCAGATAATTGATTTTTTCCGATATTTGCTTTTTGCAACGCACGATGGACTACAGGTACGATGTTTTGTTGATGTGCTCGTGATGCCAATTCTGGTACAACACCACCGTATTCGGCGTGTATGTCCTGATTGGCAATGATGTTTGACAAAACCGTATCATTGTGTAATACAGCAGCTCCGGTGTCATCGCAAGATGATTCTATGGCTAATAAATATATTTCCTTCGTTGTTTGCAATATTTTAGTTTTTAGATAGTTTTTGCTTATGGAATAGATAACGTTTCTCAGACTAAAATAGAATAAGATAACATTCAAAAGAACAAAAGTAAACAATATCAGACGATATTTAAAAATAACACTGATTATACTCGCAATAATAATTGTTTTATTATTGCTGACTACTTACTTATTGACTTTGCCCAAGGTGCAGTCTTCATTGTCTCAAAAGATTTTTAACTCACTCAATGATAAGTATAACACACATATTGTCGTGGATAGTATGGATTTGTCCAATCTCAAGGATGCAAAACTCTATGGCGTGTTGATTAAAGATGAGCATGAGGATACCATTATCTACGCCCGGGAAGTATATACTGCGGTTTACAATGTAAGACGTATTTACAGGAACAAGGTTAAGTTGGGTTCAACAGTTCTCAAAGATCCTGTGTTCAAATTAATCACTTATGAGGGTGATAGCATCAGTGCTTTTGACCGGTTTGTAGAATCTTTATCGGGATCCGAAGAAGACACTAAATCCCCGGAGTTTAGAATGACGGTACAGGATTTAAGAATGGACAATGGCCGTTTTTACCTTTATGATTATAATACGCAGCCTGATGTAATAGAATCGTTTACATCAATCAACAGTGACTTGGATAAACTGACGATAAAAGGCAGTGATGTTTCCACCCAAATCAAATCATTAGCGTTAGTTGATAAACGCGGCTTGGTGGTTGAAAATATGACATCTGATTTTTCTTATGCTGAGACAGCCATGCGCTTTGAGGATATGAGTATTCATACACCGGAATCTGAAATCAACGGGTCTATCGCTATGACCTATAAAGAGGGAGACCTCTCGGACTTTTTAAATAAAGTCACTATTGATGCAAGGTTAAAAAAAACGCGTTTGGCTTCGACCGATTTGAGAAAATTCTATGATGGTTTTGGTCGTCAATCGGTATTGTACCTCAACACCGGAATGAAAGGTACGCTCAATGATTTTACGCTTAACCGTTTGAGTTTATCTACAGATAGCGGTAGTAAGTTAAAAGGTCAATACAGAATAGTCAATGCACTGTCTGATGATGCGTTTGTCTTGGATGCAAAGATTACGCAGTTGGAATCGCAAGTTGATCACCTGAAACGGCTCATGCCTGTGATGGTCAATGAATTTTTACCTGAAACTATAGAAAAATTTGGTCGTTTTAGTTTGACCGGTGATACAAAACTCACGGGTAACAACCTCTATGCTGATGTCAATGCCCAGACGGAGATAGGCGCCCTTAAAACAAAGGTTACAGTCAAAAACTATTCTAATACAAAACGGGCACTTTACGAGGGTCAATTACAAGCCATTGATCTCAATTTAGGGACGCTTTTGGATAACCCCAACATGGGCGTAATCAATGCCACAGTTGCCTTGAAAGGTAAAGGCTTTATTTTTGAAAGTATCAATGCTCAGATAGATGGGACTATTGAAACTATCGAATTGAACAATTATAATTATTCGGGTATTGTGCTCAACGGAGGACTTGATAAAGAAGAATTCTCAGGTTTATTGACCATAGATGATCCTAACCTGAAAATGAATTTTGAAGGGCTTGCCGATATGTCAAAGGAGCAATATGACTTTGATTTTAAGACCACCATAAAACGGGCAGAACTCAACAAACTGCATTGGTTTGAACGGGATAGTCTTTCAGTGCTTGCCGGTTCTATTAAGGTAGATATGACTGGTAATGCTCTTGAAAATATGCAGGGAACTATCAGCTTTGAGAATGCAACTTATACCAATCAGATTAAGGATTACTTCTTTAAGGATTTTCGGGTTACTTCTGACGTCAAAGACAGTATTCAGACCCTGAAAATCAACTCTAAAGACATTGTTAAAGGTTATTTTAAAGGTCGTTTTTTATATCAAGAATTGGGCAAACTTGCCCAAAATGCTTTGGGAAGTATATATACCAATTACCAGCCGCTTCCGGTGAGTGAAGGGCAATTTATCGACTTTAAATTCAATATTTATAATCAGGCTGTTGCTGTATTTTTTCCGGAAGTGACTCTGGGAGACAATACGTTTATTAAGGGCGCAATAGATTCTGATAAAGACTTGTTTAAACTCAATTTCCGTTCACCCGAAGCCTTGGCTTTTGAGAATTATCTCTCAAAAATAAACCTTCAGATAGATAATAAGAACCCTCTCTTCAATACGCAGTTATCCTTAGATGAATTGAATACTTCAGCTTATAATGTAAAGGATTTATACTTGGTAAATGTGACCCTGAATGATACATTGTTTTTTAGGACAGAGTTTAAAGGAGGTGAACAGGCACGTGACCAATTTAACCTGTCATTTTACCACACATTAGATGAAAACAATCAATCTATAGTTGGGTTTCAGAATTCTGATATTACCTTCAATGATACAACGTGGCAGATAAATCCTGACGAAGAAAACCCTAATAAAATCGTATATAATTCTCAAACTAAAGCCATTGATTTTCAGAATTTATTATTGAATTCTGATGGGCAAACCTTAACCTTTTTCGGAAGTCAACAAGGGGAGGACTATAGAGACTATAATATAGATTTTGATCGGGTGTTATTGTCTGAAATTTTACCGGATATTGATGATTTTGATCTTGATGGATTGATTAATGGTGGTATTTGGATAGAAAAAAGAAATGGCATGCTTATCCCGAAAATAGATGTTCAGGTTGTAGATTTTACAGTGAATAATGCGCTACAGGGTGACTTAGTGGGCGAGATTAAAGGAGGGGATTCCAATAAAGAATACGATATCAATATTTATATGGAAAAAGACGCCCAAAAGAGTATGACAACGGTCGGGAAGATTGATTTTACGAGTAGTGAACCAACAGCACATCTGACGCTTAATTTAAAAGACTTTGACATAGCCCCTATGAATGCTATAGGTCAAGGGGTCATGGAGAATATAAGAGGACGATTGAGTGGCGAAGCTGGTATCAACGGTGCTTTAAGTAATCCTGAACTCTCCGGTACACTTACGTTGGAAAACGGCGGTATCTTTTTCCCGTTTATTCATGTGGATTACGGGCTTAAGGATAATGCACTTATCAGATTGGACAACCAGTCATTTGTCATTCCAAGTATGCCCATTTTTGATACCTTATATGGTACTGAAGGTGTCTTGTCAGGACGTATTAATCATCATAAATTTAAAAAATGGAATCTGGATCTTAAATTGGAAACGGACAACCTTTTGGTTCTTAACAAGCCTGAATCTCTGTCAGAACTGTTTTATGGAACTGCTTACCTCAATGGATTCGGTTTCTTTAAAGGGGATACAGACAATATCAACATCAGTGTCGTTGGCAGCTCCAATGTGGGTACAGAAATCATCATCCCCATGAGTGATGAAAGTAATGTGTCCTCTTCCCGGTTGATACATTTTAAAAATCCCGATGCCAACGAAACAGATAGGATTACTGCTTTAAGACGTCAATTCTCGGAAAATTTTAGAGGCTTAAGCATGGATTTAGATTTAGATATCAATAAAAATGCTTTAATCAAGTTTGTGATTGATCAAACCACAGGGAGTTTTATAGAAGGTTCGGGATCCGGCAATATATTGATGGATATTGATACCAGAGGTAGTTTTAATATGTATGGTGATTATGTTGTGGATCAAGGGGTTTATAATTTTAAATACGGGGCATTGATCAATAAACCTTTTGCCGTCAAAGAAGGAAGTTCTATTGCCTTTGTAGGAGACCCGCTGAAAGCTGAGCTGGACATAGAGGCATTGTATACTGTAAAAGCTAACCCCAAGGTTATTCTGCCCGATTATGAATCCAATAGAAATGTGCCCGTGCAGTTAACTACAAAAATTACAGGTGAATTATTTAATTCTACACAGGAATTTGATATTTCTATTCCTAATGCTGGAGTGGACTTGGAATCAGAATTAGATTTTGCACTCAACAATCAGGACACCGGAAACCTTATGAGACAAGTGGTTTCGCTATTGACTCTGAACAGCTTTTTAAATGTCAATGATGTCAATTCTATTACCAGTAATGCTTTAGCTTATGGGAGTTTAACATCTAGTTTTGCCACTATGGTATCCAATGCTTTGATGGATGTTTTTTCTGATCCGGATGACATCATCCAGCTGGGGTTGGATTATAATCAAGGCAATCAAAGTATAGATGATCTTTATACAGATGATCAGTTAGGATTGACTATTTCCGGTCGTTTAGGAAAAAATAAAAATTTTGTTTTTAATGGTGAAGTTTTGGTTCCTACGGGAAGACAGACCAATTCAAATATAGCCGGGAATTTCAGTCTTAAATTTCCTCCCTTAAATACCAAAGAAACTTTGTTTTTAAGGGTCTTCAACCGTCAGAATGAAATTCAGTATTCGGAAGAGGAAGAAGGTTATACGCAGGGTCTCGGTTTGTCATGGCAGATTGATTTTGACAATAAAGAAGAATTTTTTGAAAAGCTGGGTTTCAGGCGTAAGAAAAAATCTCTTTAAGGGGTAAATGAAAAGTTTTGATATTGAAGAGCTTTCTATGCTGTCATTATGGATTTTCAAAATATCATACGGTTGAAAACAATCAACATTAAAATACTTAAGTACAAACAACGTTATTTGATAAATATCTTTTTTATGTTAAACAAATTTTGGTTCTTTATTATCCTGATTGCTTTAGGTTCTTTTGGGGTTTATGCTCAAACAGATTACAGTAATTCCTGGGATGATTTATATTCATATAATAATGTAAAGGTTCTCTTTAAAGAAGGTGACCGATTAATAGCTTTAACTGATAATGGTGTATTTACCTATGACAAGACTTCGGGTGTTATAGAAAAGTACTCTTCTGTCAATGGACTTTCCGGACAAAATACAAGCACGATGTATTATGACCGGACACTTGATATTATTGCCATAGGTTATGAAAATGGTTTGTTAGAGTTTATAAAAAACGATAAAACGATTGTCGTTAAACCTGAGATTGTCAATTTTAATATTGCCGGGTCCAAGCGTATCAATCATATTACCGGAACCACCGATGGTAAACTTTTCTTGTCAACAGATTTTGGAATTGTAGGTTTTGATCTCAATCTTATGCAGTTTAATGACACCTATTTTATAGGGGAGGGTTCTACAGAAGTCGTGGTCAATGAAACACTGATTTTTAATCAAAAGATTTATGCTGCAACTGATCAGGGAATCTATTACGCAGCTATAGATGATCCTTTTTTGGTCGATTATCAGCAATGGACACATCTTCCTTTTCAGTCTTTATCTAATATCGAAGCATTTTATAATCGTATAGTTTGTAGTAGTAACAACAACATATTTTTATTGAATGCTGATGATACTTTCGTACAGCAACTGACGGCCTCCGGGACTGTTCGTGACTTGAGAGCTAAGAATGATTTATTAACTGTTACAGTTCTCAATGGTGTAACAGTGTATGATAAAGTCTTCGCACAGATATTTTCTTACAATGCTGAGACCAATACCGATTATCTTACTGAGTTGAATACCGCTATTACTGACGGAGTGACCGTTTTAATGGGAACAAAATCTTTAGGCGTTTTAAAAACTCAAGTGACAGGTGTCGGTGAGTTTACGGAGATACATCCTCAGGGACCGCTAAGTAATAATCCTTTTTCCATAAGTATAAAAAAAGGTCAGTTATGGGTGGTGTATGGAGGCTATAATGAAGCTTATACACCTCAACTAATCAAACAAGGCATAAGTCATTTTGATGGTAGCCATTGGAAAAATTTGTACTATAGACCCGGTGAGGTTCAAATAGTGGACTTGGTTCATGTCAATATTGATCCTTATCATGACAACAGAGTTTATGTGAGCTCCTTTAGACAAGGGATGTTGATTGTAGAAAATGATATTGTTACAGAGCATTGGACCAATGAGAATAGTGGTTTAGAGTCTTTGGATCCCAATAGTATAAACATAAGAATAGGTAGTAGTACATTTGATGATGAAGGTAATCTTTGGGTGGTCAACGCTTGGGTGGAAAACAGATTGAAAAAATATTTTAATGGTAATTGGACCAGTTATAATCTCAATGACATAATGACCAATCCGGCTTTTGGTCTCAATGAAATTGTTATCGATCAAAATGGCAATAAATGGATTGGTAGTCGGCGTAATGGAGCATTGGTGGTCAATAAAGACGGCTCTAAGATGATGTCTTTTATTTCAAATGCTACTAAAGGTGATCTGCCTGATCTCAATGTGCGGAGTCTTGCCGTTGATAAAAACAATCGCGTATGGATAGGTACAAAAGCTGGCTTGAGAGTTTATGATCCTTCAGAAGATATGTTTGATTTGGATAATTATCAGGCTTCAGTTATTGCAATTGCTTACAGCGACGATGGTAATTATGGAGAAGCGTTGATGGGTAATCAATCGATTAATGCCATATGTGTGGACGGTGCTAATAATAAATGGTTTGGGACAAAAAACTCCGGAGTATTGTGTACGTCTCCCAATGGTAAAGAAACCTTGTTTAAGTTTGATACGAGTAATTCTCCTTTGCCTTCCAACAAAATTTTAAGAATTCAATTTGATGAACTTACAGGTAAAGTTTATTTTGCTACCGATAAAGGTATTGTGGCTTTTAATTCGAAGATAGCCCCATATGCCGAACACCTCCAGGATGCTTATGCGTATCCCAATCCTGTTAAATCCAACCATGAGTTTGTAACCATAGATGGTAGAAACGGTAATCACTTACCGTATGGTACTAATGTAAAAATCCTGGACGCTTCCGGAGCCTTGGTCTATGAAACCAATGTCAAGGAAGGACAGGAGAATTACGGTGGTAAAGTGGTGTGGAATAAACGTAATCTCGCAGGCAAAAAAGTAGCTTCAGGGGTGTATATAGTGTTATTGTCCAATGATAAAGGAGAAGAGACGGCAATAACCAAAATTGCCATTATCAATTAGATAATTCAGGGTCATCAAATTTTATCTGATGCTCAGGTTGTGAGCGTTTGACGTATCGGTTTTTACAATAAATATTTTTGTTGTTATTCCTGAATATCAAAGATTGTAGTGCTTTTAACCCAATGCTGATTAAGCAATCAAATTAATTGTTATTTAATATCAATGTACCAACCCACTAAAATCATTGTTCTCAATAGTCTCAAGTATGGTGACAATGGTTTAATAGTCAAGGCTTATTCCCGCGATTTTGGTTTGGTGTCTTATTTTATTAAAAGTCTGTCCAAGGGAAAAAAAGGTAAGTTTAAAAAAGCTTTTTTTCAACCTTTAAGTCAACTGAATATAGTGGCCAGGCACAGTAATAAAGGTCAGTTGAACTATATCAAAGAATTGGATGTGGCTTATCATTATCAGGAGCTTTATACAGATATAGTCAAGCAAAGTATCGGACTTTTTCTTGCTGAACTTTTGGTAAATACACTTGAAGAACACCAAGCTGATGACTATTTGTATGACTTTTTAGACAAACGGTTCAGACAATTGGATATGATAGAAAAACCGGCTAATTTTCATCTGGCATTTATTAAGGATTATATCATGCATTTGGGTGTTTTCCCTAAGATGGAGAATCCGCAGCCTTATTTTGATTTGTTAGAAGGACATTATACATCTGTTCCTGCCGGTCCCTTGTGGATTGAAGGTCAAGCTTTACAGTATTTTGAATTGATCATGACCCGGACGTTTGAGGCTGTACTAGCCTTGCCTATGAACAAAGATGATCGTCATCATAGCCTGGAGTCTTTGTTGAATTACCTTGACACACATTTGGCCAAATATAAACCGCCTAAATCTTTAGACATCTTACGTGCAATCTTTTGATTTTTTTATTCGTATTCTCCTATTCTTGAATAATCATAAAATAGGGTAGTTTTCATTACTACACGATACCATTGTGTAGTAGCGAGGATTTTACGCTATAAATTAGGATTTAATGTACACTCCCGTATTTTTTAAAAATTAATTGATTGTCCGGAGTAAATGTTACTTTTACTGTGTCTTTTTCTAAAAAATCATTATTAAGAAACATAATTTTGAATATTTCATTAGTATAACCATAACCTGCATATTCAAAGTTTGTATTAAGGATTTTTAAATCTAATTTAGCTTTGTTTTTAAATGAAAAATTAAGAGTCAGTAAATTAGATGATTTATTATTAGATTTATCATTAGATGCATTTGTATAATAGCCTTTCTTTTCTATCCACACCTCATCAAAAAGGTCCTTTTTCCCACTTATTAGTTTATAACTATCAATATATAAACCGCTGTTTTTAGATTCTAAAATGGTTTCATTGAATATTGGGTTTCCAGTATTGTTCATGATTAATTTTTTACAATTAAAAAATGTTAGTAAAAAAGTAAATAACAGTAAACTTAAAACTATTTTTTTCATATTTCTTTAGTAATTTAAAGTGAGTTCGATATAATAAAAGTTGATTTTTATTTGCAGAAAAAATCAGATAAGTTTTATTTTTAAATAATTGTATAACAGATATTTAAAGTGGTTTTATGCTGTGATTTCTAAGGGCAAAATTACAGAAATATTTTGTGTTCTCAACGATTCTTCTATAAAGAATTTGAACAAATAATCAGAGAAAACTCTATTTCAGACAATTCTGATTAGAAAACCAGATGACGCAATCAAAACTTCCACAGAGTGAAGTCATGTGTATCATAATCTTGTTTCATACTCACAATGCAAGACACTTAAAACATTTGCAATCAGAGTTTTCAGAAACTGTATCTTATAATCGCTTTGTAGCGTTACAACAAAAAGCAGTAATTCTTCAAATTATATTTCTTAAGACCATGTGTTTAGGTCAGAGTACTGGCGTTTCTTAAGGATAATATCATGCATTTGGGCGTTTTTCCTAAGATGGAGAATCCGCAGCCTTATTTTGATTTGTTAGAAGGGCATTATACATCTGTTCCTGCCGGTCCCTTGTGGATTGAAGGTCAAGCTTTACAGTATTTTGAATTGATCATGACCCGGACTTTTGAGGCTGTATTAGCCTTGCCTATGAACAGAGATGATCGTCATCATAGCCTGGAGTCCTTGTTGAATTATCTTGAAACACATTTGGCCAAATATAAGCCGCCTAAATCTTTAGACATCTTACGTGCAATCTTTTGATGATATAAACCCGTATGATGTCTCAAAATGTCATCATACGGGTTTATGTTTAGTTTGTTGTGTTTGCTAGTCTTTTCTGGCAAGTCCTATCTTAGTTCCTTCAGGAATAACAGCACCTTTGTTGAGTACCACAATACCTTTTTTGATGACGTAATTATCAGTTTCTACATTGTCTAAGCTGTCGTCGCCAATAATCTCAACATTGTCACCTATATAGACGTGTTTATCTGCAATGACGTTTTTGAGATAGCAGTTTTCACCAATGCCAATACTGTGTTCGTTGTTATTGGACTTGAGTTCATCAAGGGTTTCATAATAATCATTACCCATAATAATACAACGATCAATGATAGTGCCTTCTCCTATTCGACTTCTGATACCGACGACAGAATTTTCAATGCATTTAGCATGAATAAAACAGCCTTCAGCCAGAACTACTTTTTTAAATCTTGTACCAAATACTTTTGACGGTGGCAGCAGACGCGGATTGGTGAAAATAGGATTTTCACTGTCATAGAGATTAAAGGCCGGAATTTCATTGGTCAGGGCAAGGTTGGCTTCAAAAAATGCTCTGATGTCTCCTATGTCTTCCCAATAACCATCATAGAGGAATGATGAAACTTTTTTGCCTGAATACAGTGATTTTGGTATGATTTCTTTACCAAAATCTAAGGTATCAGGGTTCTCTGCAAGTAAATCATAAAGAACTTTTTTGTTAAAAACATAAATTCCCATAGATGCCAGATAATTTCTGCCCTCATTCACATAATGTTCTTCCAGTTCAGATTGCCAGTTGGATACTTCTTCAGCCTTGGGTTTTTCTACAAAACTATCAATGACATTGTCTTTATTGACTTTCATAATTCCAAATGATGGGGCTAAATCAGCATGAACCGGAATAGTGGCAATGGTGACATCAGATTTTGAACTCTCATGTTGTTTGATCAAGGCCTGTAAGTCCATTTGATATAATTGGTCACCGGAAAGAATAAGAATGTATTCAAAACTCTGAAATGAAAAATTTCTGATGGATTGGCGTACAGCATCTGCCGTACCTTGAAACCATTGATTGGATTCTTTGGTTTGCTCAGCAGCCAAGACATCTACAAAACCATGTGAAAAATGATCGAATCTAAAACTGTTAGAGATGTGCCTGTTAAGAGAAGCTGAATTGTATTGGGTTAATACAAAAATTCTGTTCAATCCTGAGTTGAGGCAATTGGAAATAGGAATATCTATCAGACGGTATTTTCCGGCAATAGGAACAGCAGGTTTTGAGCGTTCTTTAGTTAAGGGATAAAGACGTGAGCCTACACCTCCGCCTAAGATAATACTTAACGTTTTTGAATTGATTTCGTTATATAAGTTCATTGTAAATGGTTTTATAGTGTTGTGCAGATTTTTTCCAGGAAAAATTCTGTTTGAAACAACGGTTGCGTGTATCTGTAAAGTGTTTTTGATCTTTGTAAAGGTCGACGGCACGGAACAGTGCATAATTTATGCCGTCTGAGTTGACATGGTCAAACTTTATGCCCGTACCATTTTTTTCGTCAATAGAAACCACCGAGTCTTTTAAGCCACCGGTATTTCTGACCACCGGAATGGTACCGTAACGCATAGCATACATCTGGTTGAGGCCACAAGGTTCTACACGGGAAGGCATGATGATAAAGTCTGAACCGGCGTAAATGCGGTGAGAGACAGTTTCATCATAGGTGATTAAGGATTTTATTCTGTTAGGGTATTTGTGTTCCAGGTGTTTGAAATAATTTTCGGTATCGGCCATACCCGTACCAAGGATTATAAATACAGCGTCATGCGAATGTGCCAGAAAATGGTCTATGGCATGGGGAAGTACGTCAGCGCCTTTTTCTAAAGCAAATCTACCGATAAAACTGATCAGTGTTTTACCTTTCTCCAATCCGTAAGTATTGAGTAGATAGGCTTTGTTACGGCTTTTAAAATACGTTAAGCTTTTGACGTATTTGGTGTCGAGCATAGGGTCTGTAGAAGGATTCCAAACGTCAGTGTCTATACCGTTGAGAATGCCTTGTGACTTATGGGATTCATGATGGAAGAGTTGTTCCAAACCATGGGATGTGTGCTTGAGTTCATCCATATACGATGGCGATACCGTATTGAGTTTCCAGCTGCATTTTACGGCACAAGCCAGAGGATTAATGCGACCCTCCCAGTCCAATTCACCAGATTTATAGACATCAAAAGCGGGGAGTAAATATTGTTTACCCCAGGAGAAAGTGCCTTGGTAGTTTTCGTTGTGAATAGAGAATACAGTAGGGATATCTTTGAGTGGGGCAAATTCATAGGCATACTTCATCATAAAAGGAATCAATCCCGTATGATGATCATGACAGTGTATCAAATCCGGTTTATTGGCAAACTGTGCAAACCATTGTAATACAGCTCTCTGGAAAGCAATATAACGTTCAGTTTCATCATGGAAGAAAACACCGTGTTCATCGGCATAAACGCCTTTGCGGAAAAATAAACCCGGCAGATCCACAAAATACACTTCAAAACCTAAATCATCACCTTTGTAGTACTTAATGTGAAAAGGCTGTGCCCAATTGGGAAAGTGTATATGCCCTTCATAAACAGTGTTAAGTGTTTTATCTGCAAACCAGGGCAAGTCATATTGGGGCATGACGACACTTACCTTTAAGTCCAGTTGATTTAAGTATTTGGGTAACGACCCCACTACATCAGCTAAACCACCTACTTTGGCAATGGGGTAGCATTCGACACTTATAAAAAATATGTTTTTCGGTTTTTTGTGTTTTGCTGTCATGAGTTGAGGTGTTAATAGGTGGTTAGTTTAATTAAAGGTGTTTTAACGGGTTTCTGAAAAACGTAAAACTCAATGTGTACGGACTACAAGTGTTTTTTAGTGATTACTTATAAAACAGGGTCTACTGAAAAACAGCTTTCCGGCAGACCCTGATGTAAGTGTGTTCCGGTTTCAATGCGGCAAATGAACTTACTTTTGAGAAACCTTACGACAACTATTTTTTAGTCAATTTATAGTTGTCAGCCAGTTTTCCGGTAACTTCTTTGCCTTCGGAATCCAATGCTATTAAGCCT
>PDQD01000035.1 GCA_002747695.1 Flavobacteriia bacterium | reverse complement strand
CAGGCTTGTGCAAAACCCGCCAAATCATCCCAGGGTAATAATTGACCGTTAATCTGCTGTTGCTCCTTGATGATAAGTCTGGAAACCTCATCAAAACAATGGTAACCTCTTAGTTTTAACGCCTCTAAAAGTGATGATTTTCCGCTCCCCGGAGCGCCTGTGATGATATAGCGTTGGATTGAAGTCATAACCCAAAATAAAAAACTTTTAATGTGATGAGTATGATACAGATCAAACATACGGCATGATTGACAAACAAACTTTTTTGTAAATCCTTACCGGTAAAAGCTCTCGGGTTGTTGCCTATATAGGGCTTTTCCACGAGCTGACCATGATAGGTGCCGGGCCCTCCAAATCTGACGTCTAATATCCCCGCCAAAGCTGCTTCCGGATAACCTGCATTGGGGCTGCTGTGACGGTGACCATAGGTGAAAATAAACTTTAAACTTCTACTGCTCATAGCTGATAAAGCCATAAGAAACGCTGTCAGTCTCGCCGGAATAAAATTGGCGACATCATCGAGTTTGGCGGCAAAAAAACCAAAATCTCTATAGGTGTCATTTTTATACCCAATCATAGAATCGAGCGTGTTAATCATTTTATAGGTCATCAATGCCGGTATACCACCGATGGCAAAATAGAAAAGAGGTGCAACAACGCCATCACTTAGATTTTCCGATAGTGTTTCAAGTGCTGCTTTTTTGATCTGATGTTCATTGAGTTGTGCCGTATCCCGACCTACCAACCGGGCTATTTGGGTTCTTCCGGCAGCTAAACCTTGTGCTGATAAAGTGCTAAATACCGCTTTGACCTCTTTGATCAATGTACGATTGGCAAGCCCGAAAAATAAAAATACCGTATTGTAACAAGCATACAGCCAGATGTTCAGGCTGTTCAACCATACATTCATCAGATAAAAAAAAGCATAAGTTCCTCCGATCAGTAAGATGACGGCAAATAAGCCTTTGAGTTTTAAATGCGTAGACTTGTTGAGGCGTTTATCCATAAAAGAGATGCTTTTCCCAAACCCGATAATAGGGTGGGGCAGTCCGGCAGGATCACCCAGCCATAAGTCCAGTATATAGGCGCTGACGACCGCTAATGCCATTAGGGTATTTGCATCCATTCTGTTAGAGCATTTACGAGAAGCATATTATCTTGATGATTTCTACTGCTTATTCTCAAATAATGATTGTCCAAATATCTGAAATTTGAAGCATTTCTTACCAATATCCCATGATTTTCCACCAGATAATTTAAAGTTTTATCAGCCGGTTTTTGTAACCTGATAAGAAAAAACGGTGTTGATGATGGTAATACCTCAATCCCTTGGATAGCAGACAAGGCTTGCTGTAACACCTGACTGTCTTTCAGAAGCGCTTTGAGGTCAAACCTGACATCCGGATTATCACAAATATATTTTCCGGCTGCTATGGCAAGTGTATTGACTGTCCACGGTTGTTTGAGTTTTAATAAGGATTGGATAAGATCTTCATTGGCAACAATATACCCTAAACGTAAGCCTGGAATGGCATTTTTTTTGGTCATAGAGCGGACAACGATGAGATTGTCAAAAGCCTTGACTTGTTCAATGATACCATGATATCCCATACTAAAATCCTTATAAGCTTCATCTATGATAAAGGTTGTCTGCGGATTGTTGGCTATCAGCCTTCTGAGTTGGGATTCAGGCATAAGCTGTCCGTTGGGGTTGTTGGGGTTGCACAGCCATACGGTTGAGGCTTGACACCGGTAATCAGTTGTCAACGAATCGTAGTTGGTAAATGTTATGCTGTGACCGTACAGACGACAGGCATCTTCATATTCTGCAAATGAAGGCGCAAAGATTTCCGAATACTGTTGTTGGAATACTAAAGCTATCAGATAAAAAGCTTCTGTGGCGCCATTGACCACCAATATATTCCGGGATGACAAACCAAGACTTTCAGCAATTTTAAGTGTCAGACTTTCAGCATTGACTTCCGGATAACGTCCTATATATTTTGTCTGATCGCTTAAATGCGCCAATAAACCTTCCGATGGCCCTTTATAAAAGACATTAGTACTAAAATCTGCAACAATCTTTTGTTGAAACTGATAAGCGTTATCACCGTGTCCGAAAAGCATACAATCGATTAAAAAATAGAATGGCAAATGTATTAAAATGAACGGCGATTGACAAGATGATACGCAATCCGGATTATTCACCAAAAATCTATTACAAAACCAAACCACCTGTTCTGATTGACAATGCTATGGGTGTTTTAACTTTTCACAACGAAACCCGATGAAAATTCGGGACAAGCTTGTGTCCCATCCAATGTATATTTTATTGTATCTTAAGCCCTGATAATAAAATCCCGGTTAAGAAACGACAAAAATCTATACAGCTTGTAGCTTACATAATCGTAAACACATAACAATCAATGATTTTGTTGTTTTTTTACTCAATATAGTCTAATGTATCAACACCATCAACCATCTATGTTTCACACGCCCATTGACCCGAAAACTATCCGGTATTCCAATCAAAAAATAGATTATAACGCCCGTGTTTTACTCGTCGGGTCGTGTTTTGTGGAGCATATAGGTGCAAAACTGGATTATTATAAATATCAAAATCTGATCAATCCTTATGGGATTTTATTTCATCCTTTGGCGATTTTAAGACTGTTTCAGGACGTTAAAAACCAAAGGATTTATACGTCCGGTGATTTGGTGTATCACAATGAATTATGGCATAGTGTAAATCATCATTCTGTGATGTCCCACCCGGATAAAAGTGTCGTACTGAATCGTATCAACCGGCAGATCAAAGACACTTATGCTTTTTTACAACAAGCCTCTCATGTGGTTCTCACCTTAGGAACAGCCTGGGTTTACCATTTTACAGAACGTGAGACCTTGGTCGCCAATTGTCATAAAATCCCCGCTGAACGCTTTGACAAATATTTATTGAGTTCAGAGGATATACGAGCCGGTTTAGAAGCCATTATCGAAATTATTCGTGACATCAATCCTCAAGCCGGTATTATATTTACCTTGAGTCCTGTAAGACATCTAAAGGACGGTATGATAGACAATATGCATTCCAAAGCCCGTTTACTTACAGCTATTCATCAGATGGTTAATCACCCGAATACCTATTATTTTCCGGCTTATGAAATCATGATGGATGACTTACGTGACTACAGATTTTATACGGATGATATGTTACATCCCAATACACTTGCGGTTAATTATGTTTGGGATATTTTCAAAAAAGTATGGTTAAGTCCTGATTCAGAAAATATCATGATTCAGGTAGATCGGGTACAAAAAGGCTTACAACACAAGGCATTATTCCCCGATACGCAAGCACACCAAACATTTTTACGACAGTTGGAACAGCGTAAAGAGGAACTTAAAATCAACTATGGTATTGAATTTTAGCGCACCACTATTCTTTATCAGACAGTTTTCCAATGATTTGATTGATATTGTCTTTGACCTGAAGGATAATATCGCGAATCAACGGTTCTGAAACCCCTTTGATACCGGCGATTTCAGTGGAACTCAATTTACCAAACAGATGTAAATCAATGACATTGGAAGCCTCAAAACTCAAATCATTATACATGCTGCGGAAAGCAGTCAATTGAGGTTTTTCCATTTGTCCCCAATCAAAAACACTGTCAAATGATTGCTCATAATCACTGTAGAGTTTTATGGGTTTGATAAAATCCTTTTGTTGGTAAGAAATATCGTTCAACTCTTCATTCATCACAAAATCTTCATCGGCATTGTAGGTAAACCGCTCTTTGAGCTTGTTGAGCTCTGTATGTAAGAGTTTATCCGTGCTGATATCGTGCTGACGCAGGGATTCTGTTTTAAATAATTGATCCAGATACTTTTTAGTGGATTTAAACAAATCTAATTTCAGGTCATATTCCGAAAGATCTTTCCGGTGAGGTGTTTTTAAGTATTCAATCAATACATCATCCAAAATGTCTTCGGGTTCATACATATTCTGAGGAATCATACCCAACCGTTCAGCCATTAGTAAACGGTGCTGTACATAAGGTTTAGCATCTGATAAAACATCAAGAAATTCCTGTTTAAACTCAGGTTTTGATGACTTATGATCAAAAGATTGTGTTGTTTTTGTAAAGTCCATAGTTTTTTGTTTTTTATTAATAATCTTTTCTACATTGACTAAAAGATGTGATTTCAGTTTATCCGTAAATATAAAGCCAAACAACGTGTTTTTAAGTGTTAAGGCTTTATTAAGCATATACCCATGCAAGTTACAAAATTTATTGTAAAAAACCTTAAAATAAGGCTGTTATTACGGAGAAATTTATATTGGTATTTTTTCAGTTTATAATCTGATTCTGAATGATAATAAAGACTACTAAGTGCTTATTCAGGAGAAATGTAACATATGGTCTTCTCGTTAACTTTTAAAAGCTTATTTTTGCCCCTTTAACCATTAAAATAATATAATGTTCATAGAACAACTTTATACCGACTGCCTTGCTGAAGCCGCTTATTTTGTCACTAGCCGGGGTGAAGCAGTAGTAATCGACCCTATCAGAGATATTGAAAGTTATTTAGACCGCTTAAAAAAGCATGATGCCCGGCTCAAATATATATTTTTAACCCATTTTCACGCCGATTTTATGGGAGGTCATCAGGATTTAGCGCGTGCTACAGGTGCCACTATCGTCGTAGGACCTACAGAGCTTAAAACAGGCTACAAAACCCATGTGGCTCATGATGGTGAATTGTTTACATTGGGTGCTGTGAGTTTGGAATTATTACATACACCCGGACATACAACAGAGAGTTCGACTTTATTGCTCAGAGATCAAGACCATGAACCCTATTGTATCTTTACAGGAGACACGTTGTTTATAGGTGATGTAGGACGCCCGGATTTAGCTCAAAAGGTAGTGGAAGATTTGACACAAGAGAAACTGGCACGTATGCTGTATCATTCACTACGTCATAAAATCATGACTTTACCCGATGAAGTGATTATTTATCCCAACCACGGTGCCGGAAGTCCTTGCGGGAAAAACATGAGTGATGAAACCTATGACACTTTAGGCCATCAAAAAATGGTAAATTATGGCCTGAGAGCAGATCAAACTGAAGACGAGTTTGTAACAGAGCTTTTAGACGGTCTTACTGAACCACCGGCTTATTTTCCGGCTATGGTACTCGGCAACATCAATGGTGTGTCAAGCCTGGATCAAGTGAGAGCAAACTCTTATAAACCTCTTGAAGTTAATGACTTTGAACAATTACTGAAAGAAAACCCTGATATTACTATTTTAGATACACGTCCACCTTCAGCCTTTGTTAAAGGTTTTATTCCCGGTGCGATCAATATTGAATTGGATAGTAGTTATGCCATCTGGGCAGGGACATTACTCAAAGATATTAAGACAAAATTACTTCTTATCGCACCTGAGGGCAGGACACAAGAAGCAGCAGACAGATTGGCTCGGGTAGGCTTTGATCAGGTTTTGGGTTATCTGAAAGATGGGGTTGAAGCTTGGGAACAAGCCCATAAACCTATAGATAAAATACCATTTATAGATGTTATGGATTTACCGGAGTTAGCTAAAAAGGAAACTGTTAATCTTTTGGATGTCAGACGTCAAAGTGAATATGACAGTGAGCACATCATAAACTCTATCAATGCACCTTTGGATTATTGGTGGAAGAGTATGGCAAATTTTGACAAAGATACGCCGTATTTTGTCTACTGCATGGGGGGAACCCGTAGTAGTATGTTTTGCTCTTTGTTAAAACGGGAAGGCTATCACAACCTGACCAATGTAATCAATGGAGGATTTGGAGATCTCAAACAATCAAGTGTTTTTGAAATTTCAGATTTTCTTTGTCCGACAACGTTTTTGTAGAATCACAATGCGTATTATAGACCGGTTTTAGAATCAATTAATATTTAAAATTTAACCATATGAACAAATTCATTGCTCTATTAATCGTAACCATCATTTTTGCCGGCTGTAAACCCGGGTGGCAAGAAGGAGAGAAGGAATCTTATATCAATAAGGGTAAAACTATAGCTCAGGCAACGGCCAAACGTATGCTGGGAGAAGTTGGTAAAAATATGAAAGAGGGTGGTGTAGCCCAGGCAGTGCCTTACTGTCAGGCCTACGCACCGGAATTGACCAAAGAAATAGCTGCTGAACATAATGTAACCATCAGGAGAACGTCTCATAAATTACGCAATCCAAATAATGCGCCTACTGCTGATGAACAAAAAAAATTAGACAGCTATCTGGATTTAATTGCCGATAAAGCAGCTTTAAAACCTATGGTAGAAAAGGATGCTAAGGGTAATGTACATTTTTATGCACCAATTCTATTGTTGAAAAAATGCACTGTATGCCATGGTGTTCCGGGTGAAACACTCAACGAAGAAAACTATGAGATGATTAAGACTTTATACCCTGAGGATCAAGCTACAGGTTTTGCCGAAGGAGATTTCAGAGGCATGTGGCATATCACGTTTAACAAAAGCTAACATAAGACTTACCACATATTGACGCCGTTTCAAAACAATGATTTTGACGGCGTTTTTTTATTATTGTATTCAGGAGTTCGCTATATTTGACCCATGAATTTAAACGAATTTTTATCCAAAAAGAAGTATCATAGTATCCCTCTGAAACGTACCCGATCAGGACACTTTAAGCTGTCAGCTAAGATCAATGGGGTAAAAGGGCGTTTTATTCTGGATACCGGTGCTTCAAATACTTGTATTGGTTTGGACAAAGCCGATAAATTTTTTATAGAACCCGAAGAAACCGATACAAAAGCCTCCGGTGCCGGCGCTTTGCACATAGATACAATGACTGCTCCGAATGTGAAAATCAACATACAAAAATGGCGGTATGATGGTTTGCATTTGGTACTTTTAGACTTATCCCATGTCAATGCTGCTTTGGAACAACACCGGATGAAACCTGTGGATGGTATCATAGGTGCAGATGTGCTTGACAGAGGTAATGCTGTCATTGATTATAAGCACAAAATACTCTACCTCAAAAAGAAAAAGTTCGGGTTTAAATTTACCGGCTAACGCTAAACCCTTTGCTGAAAACACTGTTTCAGCCTCTTTATCATAACCTTTTACTATAATATTGCAACTATAGAATCAAAACTGCACCACTTGATATAGTGGTGCAGTTTTGTATAAAGGAATAATTATAAACTTATTTATTTGAAATTCTTAACCCCTTTAGTCAACCAATCATTAAACGCATTAATGTCAGAGTTGTAAGTATAGGGTTTTTCAAGCATTTCCTCATTGTGGTTTAATAACACATAATAAGGTTGGGTGTTGGTCTTATATTTAACAGCTTGGAATTCACTCCATTTATTACCAACGGTTTTTATCTTTTTACCGGTGTGTTCAGAGACGTATTGCTCATCTTCCGGTAATTCTTCTCTGTAATCAACATACAGCGATATGAGCACTACGTCATTTCTAAGAGTACTTTTTATAGCCGGATCTGACCATACATAATCCTCCATTTTTCTACAGTTGACACATGCTTTACCGGTAAAATCAAGTAGAACGGGTTTACCTACTTTTTTAGCATAAGCCATACCGTGCTCATAATCTTCAAATGCTATGATGTCATGAGGTCCAAGATGAGCATGTTCGGGCATTTTTTGACTGCCTTTACCTAATTGAAGTGAAGCATCAAATGCTTGTTCTTTGGTATAACCTACACCATAAGGCGATTCTGCGTATTTCAATGGCGGTGGGAAACCACTAACGATTTTTAGCGGTGCACCCCATAATCCGGGAATGAGATAAACGGTAAATGCCAATGCTAATAAACCTAACATCAACCGGCCTACAGAAATTCTTGTGGTATCATCATCATGCGGTAATTTTATTTTGCCGAATAAGTATAATGCCATTGCCCCAAAAACAGCAATCCAAACAGCAATAAATACCTCACGTTCGAACCAGTGCAGGTCGTACACTAAGTCTGCATTGGAAAGGAATTTAAAGGCAAATGCCAATTCTAAGAATCCTAAAAATACTTTAACTGTATTGAGCCATCCACCAGATTTTGGCAGAGAATTAAGCCAACTGGGGAAAATTGCAAACAGCATAAATGGTACAGCAATACCACTGGAAAATCCTAACATACTGATAATAGGTGCTAAAAATCCTTTTTGTGAAGCTTCTGTCAGGGCAGAACCTACTATAGGTAAGGTACAAGAGAAGGATACAATAGCCAGTGCCAATGCCATAAGGAAAATACCTACATAACCACCGGTTTTGTCTATTTGGGCATCGACTTTGGTACTCCAGGAACTGGGTAGTACAATCTCAAAGGCACCTAAAAATGATAGGGCAAAAATGACCAGAATGACAAAGAATATCAGATTGAACAACGCACCGGTAGAAAACTCATTCATGGCATCACTACCAAACACAGCAGATACGACCACACCGAGAAGTACATAAATAACAACTATAGAAGTTCCGTAAACTATTGCATTGGAAATACCTTTGGCTCTTGTTTTACTCTGTTTGAGGAAGAAACTCACAGTCATAGGAATCATAGGGAAAACACAAGGGGTAAGCAACGCTGCTAAGCCTAGCAGAAAACTAACGAATAAACGGACTAAAAGCCCTTGTTTTTTATTCTCTTTGTCTTTTTCTACTACAACATCTGCCTTCTTTGTTGTCGGTTTATCTCCCGCAGTAGCTATAGGCATGATATCAGTCGTAGCTTTTGATAAATCAAATGTGAAATCTTCTTGTACTAACAGACAAGATTCCAAACACACTTGTCCAAAAACAGATAATTTAACCTCTTTAACTTCCGGTTTGAGTAAGGTGATCTCTTGTTTGAGAATAGCTTGTTCTTTGAAGAATTCTTCTTCCACCCCAAACACCTTGTTAAAAGCTTTTTCGGTAGCACTTTCGGCAGCTTCTCCGTTTAAACTAATATCTTTACCGGTTTGTTCACTACTTATTTCCAATGCCAAAGAACCACCTTCAGGGCTGTGTTGACAATACAAATGCCAGTGTTCTTTGATATCGGCTTTTAAAACAAGATTATAAGTGGTTTCGTTAACCTTTTCCGCATGAGTAGTCCAGATTATAGGTTTTTCCATCTGGGCAAACCCGGAGATGGTCAAAAATAACAAAGTAAATACTGAGAAAAAATGTTTCATATCGATTGAGAAATTTTCAAAAAATGTTTCGTTGTACTTTTAATTCTATATCGATGATCTATACGATAACCAATGATCCAAACGATTTGGTCAAAAGCATCGCAAAGTAACCAAATTTTTTCTTTTTCACGAAGAGAAATTTTATTTTCATTAAAGAAATCACTGAGCTTTTTTTTGCCGGTCATTCCCAAAGGGTAAAAATAGTCTCCGGTTTGCCATTTTCTGATGTACAAAGGCTTTTTAAGAACCTCATAATCAAAATACTCTGTATGCGGTTGCTTAAAATCAACTGATGATTGATCATCATGAACTTCAAGGGTGTATCGCTTGTGATTAACCTCAAAAGTTTTGTCAACAGTCTTTGATTCCGTCGGGTGTTTGACAGGACTATACAATTCCAGTGTACCTCTGTTTTTAAGCAATATATAATCTTTTGACCGGACTTGTTTGCCCGTTTGAGCCTTTATCAGACTTTTTACGGCTGTCCAGTCTGTAAAGTCATAGGGTTTTAGACATTGGTACAGTAAGAGGTCTGAATGGGGCAGGGCATGGAGTTTTTCCAGATCGATGATCACTACTTCATCGTTCTCTGACCAAAACTGCGGCTTGATCGTAGTCAAATAATCTTCTATTAAATATTGACTTTCTTTGAGGTAAGACATCGTTTGTTTCAGATCAGCTCTGAAATCAGGATTAATACGTTCCCATGCCGGAAGAAGTCGATGGCGGATATGGTTGCGTTCGTATTTTATAGAAGCATTGGTCACATCTTTACGCCAATCCAACTGATGTTGCCGGGCATAGGTTTCTAAATCATATCTTGTAAAATCCAATAAAGGTCTGATAATTGCCCCGTTAACCGCTTTAATCCCTGTCAAGCCTTCCAAGCCAGTTTTACGGTTGATGTTGATGATAAAGGTCTCTATACTGTCATCCAAATGATGCGCGGTAAGCAGATAATCATACCCGTGGGATTTCATAAGCGTTTCAAACCAGTCGTATCTCAGCTTACGAGCCGCCATCTGAACAGATAGCTGGTGTTTGTTGACATAAGCATACGTATTAATTCTTTTAACGTAAAAAGGTATGTTGTATCTCTCTGCCATGTCTTTAACAAAGGCCTCATCCCCATCACTGTCATTTCCTCTTAACTGAAAATTGACATGAGCAATTCCAATCTTAGTATCACCCCATTGGGCAATGATATGGGTAAGAACCACGGAATCCATGCCGCCTGATACAGCTAACAGGAGTTTTTTACCCTTTAAAAATGAAAATTCCTTTGAAACATCAACAGTGAGACTCATACTGCAAAAATAGATGAATTTTTGGGATGAAGGATGTTAGATGAGAGATTTGAGAGCAAAGTGGGAAGACAGAAGTTGGTAGTGGGCAGTATGTAATAGCCAAAGGATAAAAGTTTTACACAACAGTAAATCAATCATCCGACGACTTAAAGCCACCGGATGATTGAAAAATAGTTATTAACTTTTTTTAAGATAGAATTTATGAGGTTTGATCATCATTTCAGGTTGTAACAACTCATCTAATTCTTCTTTGGTCAATAGTTTTTCTTCTAATACCAAATCGTAAACAGAACGTTGCTCATCCAATGCTCTTTTTGCAACACGTGTTGCTGCTTCGTAACCTATAGTCGGGTTCAAAGCTGTCACGATACCTATACTATTAAGCACCATATTATGGCAGTGTTCTGCATTGGCTGTTATACCGTCCACACACAAGGTACGTAAGCGATTCATCCCTTTCATCAACATTCTGATAGAGCTGAATATGGTATGTACCATCACCGGTTCCATCACATTGAGTTGCAATTGACCGGCTTCAGCAGCGAAAGAGACTGTAACATCATTTCCTATGACTTTGAAGCATATTTGGTTGACCACCTCCGGAATTACAGGATTGACTTTCCCCGGCATAATGGTTGAACCCGGTTGCATTGGCGGCAAATTGATTTCATTAAGCCCACAACGTGGTCCACTGGAAAGCAAACGTAAATCGTTACATATTTTTGATAGTTTTATAGCCATACGTTTCATGGCGGATGAATACATCACCACAGCACCTGTATCAGGTGTAGCTTCAATAAAGTCCGGTGATTTTTGAATATCCAGACTGGTTTTTTCTCTGAGATAACTATCAACTAAATCCGGATATTCAGGTTCTGAATTGATACCGGTTCCAATAGCTGTTGCGCCCATATTAGTCCATAAAAGCAATTCAGCCATTTGATTAAGACGTTCAACTTCTTCACTAAGTGTTACCGAGAAAGCGTTAAATTCCTGACCTAAAGTCATAGGAACAGCATCTTGTAACTGCGTACGTCCCATTTTAAGGATATCTTTAAACTCTTCGCCTTTAGCTTTAAATGAATTGATTAATAAGCCTAATTCAGCGACCAGTTTTTTGTTCATATTGATAAAAGCCAATTTGAACGATGTAGGATAGGCATCATTGGTTGACTGCGACAAGTTGACATGATTATTGGGGTGACAATACTCATACTCACCTTTGTTATGACCCATGATTTCCAAAGCACGATTAGCGACTACCTCATTGATATTCATGTTGGTAGACGTACCGGCTCCTCCTTGTATCATGTCCACAAGAAATTGATCGTGAAATTGCCCTTCAATAATCTCATCACAAGCTTGTGTAATGGCATTGGCAACCTCGTCTGTAAGAAGACCCAATTGATGATTGGCTTTAGCCGCCGCCCATTTTACGGTTGCTAAGGCTTTGACATATTCCGGATATGCACTAATGGTAATCCCACTAATGTTATCAAAATTTTCCATGGCACGAAGGGTTTGTACCCCATAATAAGCGTCTAATGGAATTTCTTTATTACCGAGTAAATCGTGTTCTATACGTGTTGACATATCTTAAAGTATAATAGTAATTAATGATACAAATTTATAGAAAATAAGACTACAAAAAGCCTGTTAAATAAATTTAACCATAAAGACAAAAAGCTTGAAAAAAACACAAAAATTGCGCTTTATTAATGACAATTAAACGGCTTTTAAACTTAAATCCATATTATAAACGGAATGGGTTAAAGCCCCTGAGGAGATGTAATTTACCCCACAATCTGCGTAAGAACGTAAAGTATCTAAGGTTATACCGCCCGAACTTTCAGTCAAACATTGATCTCCTATGATTTCAACGGCCTTTCGGGTCGTGTCACAATCAAAATTGTCTAATAGAATCCGGTACACACCGCCGGCTTTGAGAATCGTATGAACTTCGTCCAAATCCCTGGCCTCAACGATGATTTTTAAGTCCAGATTATTGGCTTTGAGAAATGCTTTGGTTTTTTCAATGGCTTCAGTAACCCCACCGGCAAAATCGATATGGTTATCTTTAAGCATAATCATATCGTACAAAGCAAATCTGTGGTTTTCACCACCGCCTATTTTTACCGCCCATTTTTCAAGAGCCCGAATACCGGGCGTTGTTTTACGGGTATCCAGAATTCTGGTGTTTGTACCTTTCAAACGTTTGGCATATTCATGTGTTTTGGTGGCAATTGCACTCATGCGTTGCATTGCATTGAGGACAAGACGTTCTCCTTTGAGAATAGTTTGCGAATGGGCTTGGATATAAAAAGCTATATCCCCGTACTTAACACTATCCCCATCTTTTAATAAACGTTCAAAAACCATATCCGGCTGTAAATACCTGAAAACCATTTCGGCAAAATCTATACCGGCAATAATCCCCTCATCTTTAACCAACAACTTGGCTTTACCTTCAGCATCGGCGGGAATACATGCCAACGATGAATAATCACCGGGACCTATATCTTCTCTTATGGCGTTTTCTATAATGATTTTAAGTTCTTTTTGAAATTGAGTATCTGAAATCATGAATTCTAAATTTTATACAAATAACGGAATTTTTTTGATGCCAATTGAGGTTCTAAAGTTCAATTAATTGATGACTATCAACAATGCCCTTAGTTTTGAATTTGATCTTTAAACCTTAAAAACAAATATTTTTCATCAATAATTGACAACCATGAAAATTGACCGGAAGTTTTTGGCGTAGCTTTATTATTTTTGCGTCATCAAACAGCAATGCTATCACAAAGACAGCAATACCAAACCGTTCAATAATTCTATTACATCCATGATCTACCTTGATAACGCCGCCACAACACCACTACATCCTGAAGTGATCAAACTGATTCACGAGGAAATGCAAACCAACTATGCCAATCCTTCGTCAACCCATGCGTTAGGCAGACAGGCTAAAGCGTTAGTGGAACAATCCAGAAGACGTATAGCCCAAACATTTAATGTATCAACCGGTGAAGTCGTTTTTACGGCGGGTGGGAGTGAAGCTAATAATTTGATACTTTGGAATGCCGTCACACAACTGGGGGTGAAGAACATTATCACTTCCCGGCTGGAACATCATGCGGTTTTACATACGATAGAGGATTTGGTCAACCGCTATGGGATAGACGTACGTTTTGTCAAATTGGATAAAAACGGGGCGGTAGATTATGAGTATTTGGAACAAACTCTGTCACATCTGGAAGGTAAAACACTCGTAAGCTTGATGTATGTAAATAATGAGATAGGTACAATATTAGATGTCAGTAAAGTATCGGCATTAACCGGACAATATCAGGCATTATTCCATTCGGACACCGTACAAGGCATTGGTTATTATCCATTAAACTTACAAGAAACTCCCATTGATTTCATTACCGCAAGTGCCCATAAATTTCACGGACCCAAAGGCGTAGGTTTTGCAATCATCAAAAAAGGCTTGCCCGTCAAGCCGTTATTACACGGTGGCGGACAAGAACACGGCATGCGCGCCGGGACTGAAAACACACATAGTATAGCCGGAATGGCCAAAGCCTTAGAGCTAAGCAGGGAGAAACTCAATGAGAGTGTAGATCATATGAGAGCCATGAAACACTACTTTGTTAAGCGTCTTCAGGAATTGGTACCTGATATTAAGTTTAACGGTGACAGCGATAAAGATCATACAGCTGTACACATTCTCAACGTGCATTTTCCCAAAGCCTATCCCATGTTGTTGTTTAAATTGGATATGGCGGGAATTGCCTGTTCCGGTGGTAGTGCCTGTCAAAGTGGGAGTGATAAAGGGTCACATGTATTGGCTGAAATCCTAAGTGAAACAGAAGCCCAAAAAACATCGGTGCGTTGGTCTTTTAGCAAATTTACGACGAAAGAAGATCTGGATCAGACCTTGAAAGCCTTAACCGGTATTATTTAACCGGTTGTAATTCTACCGTCTAACATATTGATGGTACGGTCTGCCATTTGAGCTAAGGTTCTGTTGTGTGTAACAATGACAAATGTTTGCCCGAATTTATCTCTTAGTCCAAAGAACAGTTCATGCAAATGATTGGCAGAATCAGTATCCAGATTACCACTTGGTTCATCGGCAAAAATGATTTTAGGATTATTGACCAAAGCCCTGGCGACAGCTACCCGTTGCTGTTCACCTCCTGATAGTTCGGCAGGCTTATGATGGTAACGTTTTTTAAGGTCTAAAAAGTCAAGCAATTCACGGGCTTTCTGTTCGGCTTCAGCTTTTCGTGTTCCCCTGATAAAAGCCGGAATACAAACATTTTCAAGCGCCGTAAACTCCGGTAAGAGCTGGTGAAACTGAAATACAAAACCTATATTTTTATTCCTGAAAGCAGATAGTTCACGGTCGTTGAGTGTCAGTATATTCTGACCATTGATGATGATTTGACTATCTGTATTCCAATCCGGAGTGTCAAGCGTACCCAAAAGCTGTAATAATGTCGTTTTTCCGGCACCCGAAGGCCCTACTATGGCAATAACTTCGCCGTTGTTTATCGCTAATGAGACATCCTTTAAAACCTTGAGTTTACCAAAGGATTTATTCAAATGCTTTGCTTCAATAATTGCTGTCATGGGGCGAATTTACATATTATCCCGTTTACTTGATTATTTTTGGTACAAATTTTGACATAATCAGGATAGGATCTGATGAAAATTAGAAACTATAAGAGTAGTATTCTACCACTGATTGACAATTTTCAAAAGATTTTTATATCAACTAAAACTCATTATAAATTGACACATAAAACAAAATTATTATTGATAGGACTGGGTATGGATCTGGTAGGTTACGCATCTTATGCCGTCTTGGGTGTAGGAGAGTGGTTTGATGTCGTCTGGGCACCACTAGCGGCCTATGTCTTTTACAGATTATATCCCGGAACCGAAGGAAAAGTGGGTAGTTTGATTACTTTTGCCGAAGAAGCACTTCCCATGACTGATATTATACCAACATTTACCCTGATGTGGTTTTATACTTTTGTGATTAAAAAGAAAAAAAACTCATGAAGCGACTATTTGTCATAAGCCTTTTATTATTGAATGCGGGTATATATGCACAAAATGATTCTCTGTTAACCCCGTCTAAAGTCATAGAATTCGGGGATTATTACATTTTTGAAGGTGATACTTTAGTGCTGCAATTAGACGAAGTTAGTTTACCCACGAGATTATTATTTAAAAACAAAAAAGACCGGATTTATTTCTTTTGGTTGCGGAAAAAAGTACACAAAGCTTACCCTTATGCCAAATTAGCTCAGGAACGCCTGACCGTCATCAATAAAAATCTGGAAAAATATGATAATAAACGGCTGAAAAAAAAGTACATCAGGCGTATGCAGAAATACTTTGAGGAGGAGTATTCTAATCAGCTTAAAAATCTTACCCGTACAGAGGGGCGTATATTGACAAAACTGATTCACCGGCAGATGGGTATTACAGTCTATGACATGATCAAAAAATACCGTTCGGGTTGGAGTGCGTATTGGAATAATACGACAGCCAAACTCTTCAAACTGGATTTAAAAGACACCTACGAACCAGGCATAGACAATGAAGATTATCTTACTGAACTCATATTGGAAAAGGCTTTTTATGAAGGCACACTGGAACCACAATCTACAGTACTTGATTTTGATTTTGACGCCATCAAAACCGAACATTCAAAACGCCTAGATGTGGAATACAGAATAGACTGGTAATTCAGATTTTATTTAAATATAAAATTGAACTTAAAATATTTAATTAATTATTACACAATATTTTAAAACACACAAACATCTTGATTAGATAACGGATGAGATTACTTTATCTTCGTTTCCAGTAAAACTCTTTTAGGGTAACTGATAAAATATTTGGTAACCGGTTCCTTAAAACTATTGGTGTCAAAATGACTGTCCATTTCCAGCCATTCTTTGACTTTACCATTGTTCATCAATACATTTATCGGACCGTATTTCTTGTTGTAAGTACGGTGTTTGATTTTACCTTTAAAAAAGAAGTAATCCAGATTGGTGTTATCAATTTTATACAATGCCATTACCTGTCTTTCTACCATTTTAAGATAGTCTCTGTCAAATTTCTGTTCAGCGATTTCTATCTTGGGTAAATGACGGTGAACAAGGGATTTTGACAATTCAGACAATACAAAATCATCGTGATATTGCCAACTTTTCATAGCCGACCAAACGTCATAATCGTCTAAATCAGTGTATAATTCTAAATTTCTTTCCGTCAATTTGTCATCCATAAACTCTTCTGTCAGGAAATAACCCAGTGCCCTGGAAGCCGGTACTTCTATACCGGTATTTTTTAAATCTCTCGCTCTTTGTAAGGTTTTAGCCAACAATTGTTCGGCAATAAGACCTGTCTTATGGAGATACACCTGCCAATACATAAACCTTCTGGATAACAAGAACTTTTCAATAGAATAAATGGCTTTTTCTTCTATTACAAGCCGGTCATCTTTTACATTCAACATAGCAATAAGCCTGTCAGAATTGATACTGCCTTCAACCACTCCAGTATAAAAACTGTCTCTTTTTAAATAATCCAGCCTGTCCATATCTAACTGACTGGATATTAGCTGGTAAAAAAATCGTCTGTGATAGGTGTCCGTAAAAATAGTTATGGCTAAATCCAACCGACCATCGAATGTCTTGTTGAGGCGTTTCATCAAGGCCAATGAAATTTCTTCATGTGAAATATCGTCCATAAAAAACCCTTCTAAAGCGTGTGAAAAAGGACCATGCCCTAAATCATGCAGTAAAATAGCCAAATACAAAGCCTCTTCCTCGTCTTCAGATATGTCAATTTGTTTGGTTCTCAAGACTCTTACCGCTTTTTGCATCAGGTGCATACAACCCAATACGTGATGAAAACGCGTATGATGAGCTCCGGGATATACAAAATGGGACAATCCCATCTGTTGAATACGTCTCAAACGTTGCATCATAGGGTGTTCTATAATGTCAAATATAAGTGTGCTGGGTATGGTGATAAACCCGTAGATAGGATCGTTGAAAATTTTTAGTTTATTGGTCATAAACAAACAAGTTTTTTGAAAACGTAAATGTATAATAAATTAGCCTGTTTTTTCAGTTAAATATTTCCAATAACGTTTTGGAATGAATTTCAGGTGCAGTTTGGTATTTTTTCTGTCGGGAATGGTTGCGCGTTTAAAATAATTCTGCCATAGTTTTTGATAGTTTTCTTCATCCTTATGCCAACTATCAGCATCGGGCATGAGCGGTTGGGATTCTTCCGGAAAAACAAAGTCTGCCTGTGTAAGATCATACATGATTCCATACTGTCTCCCGGCGTCATAAATCATCCAGCGTTGATCCTGAAACCGCTGTTCAAAGTGCTTTTTAATCAATGGTAAAATATTGTAATCAGGTGCTATTACCGCAAAAAACACTTCATTCGACAATTTTGTAAACCTCACAAAACCTTTCATTCTATGGGCTTCCTTAAACACAGATTTAGCAACTTTTGTAAGTTGGATGACCTCAGGGTGGGCATAGTCTTTCAATATATTTTTACCGGGATGATTGGTGGCGTATCTTATCACACGCAACAACAATTGTTCTCTGCTGTCCAAATCGGATAAAAACACAGCGACCAATTGGCTGACCCCTTTTTTGCCCAATTGTTTTTCCAGATATTTAAGTACCCTGTCTGCCTTCCCACCGTCAGTGATGACTTCGTGTGTTTCAGTAAAAAAAGCAGGACTGAAGTTAGATTGAGCAATGATTTCAGCAGTAGTGTAGCGGTATTCAAAAACTTCAAAAACCGCCGTAAAAAAACCTAAAAAACTACCATCATAGATTAATGTATGCATACCGCGACAACCTGTATTAAAATGTCATTTCGGAGTACCTGTTGATAAGCAGAACTTATCACGCTTAGCAAACAAATATACATGACAATTATTAAAATTCAGAAGTCTGTTAAAACTAATATGCTCTTGTCAGAAAACCGATTTTAAAGCCATGAATAATACACTGTAGTATCCAATTGGGATAAACGTCCTTTAATATTAACGGTCTTGTCAAAAAAGTAATTGCCGGTAGAGCATTTTTTTTGTATCTTTTCAGATAATTTAATATACATTTGCCGGCCATGACCTTAAAGTATATTCATAACAACCTTGTTTTAGCTGTTATCGGCGCATTAGAAGATATATTCAACAGAAATCAATATGCCGATAAAGTCGTTGAAAGGGTATTGACATCCAATAAAAAATGGGGATCACGTGACAGAAGGTTTATTGCCCATGCCATCTATGAATGTGTACGTTGGAAAAGGTATTACCGGCATGTTGACCGGACTGTTCGCAACACCTCTACATCAGATTGGTATGGTGTATTGGCGGTTTATTTGATTCAAAATGCCTATCAATTGCCCCAAATACCTGAATTTTCGTCAATCAATGCCGAGCATATCCATCAGGAATTACAAAACAAGTCTATGGAACGAGCCGTCAGGGAATCCATTCCTGAATGGTTAGATGAATTAGGCACACAGGAATTGGGTTCGCAGTGGGATAAAGAGATTAAGGCTTTGAATCATCAGGCCGGTGTGGTCATCAGAGCCAACACCTTAAAAACAACCAGGGATGAACTTCAGAAACAATTAAAAAATGAAGGTATTGAGACTGAAATTCTAAAAGGTTATCCGGATGCTTTAAAACTGTTGAACAGAACTAAAATATCCCATACCAAGGCTTTTAAAGAAGGGCTCTTTGAAGTTCAGGATGCTTCGTCACAATTGGTTGCCCCTTTTTTAGACGTAAAACCGGGTGACTTTGTTGTTGATGCTTGTGCCGGTGGTGGTGGCAAAGCCCTGCATCTGGCAGCTTTGATGCATAATAAAGGTAAGTTGTTAGCTATGGATATCTATCCATCTAAACTCAACAACCTGAAAAAAAGGGCACACCGCAATGCCGTGACTATTGTGGAGACTTTAGTGGTGGATAACCTCAAAAAAATAACGCCATGGTTAGCGACGGCTGATAAAGTATTAATTGATGCGCCTTGCAGTGGGCTGGGCGTTTTGAGACGTAATCCCGATGCCAAATGGAAACTGAATCTACAGTTTATCAGGGATTTGGAAAACAGCCAATATGAAATCTTAGAATCATATGCGGCTTTGGTAAAAACAGGTGGTCAGGTAGTTTATGCGACTTGCTCTATTTTACCATCTGAAAATGAATCAATCATAAAAAAATTTCTCCATAAAAATAAAGCCTATAAATTTGTCAAGGAATTAAAGGTTTCTCCGGCACAATCCGGTTATGATGGATTTTATATGGCCTTATTGGAAAAAACACATTAATCACACAGAATCATGAAAACAATCATTACACTCATCGCTTTTTGGCTTAGTTTGTCAGTTTTGGGACAAGTACCATCAGATTATTACGATTCAGCACAAGGTCTCACCGGTTACCAATTGAAATCGGCATTACACACCATTATCAGTGAATCCCATGTGGAGCATTCATATGGTGAACTTTATACGGCTTATGAAACTTCAGATACAGACTATTATTATGAAAATGACGGGAGTGTATTGGACATGTATTCTGAAATACCAGAAGGACCGGATTCATACTTTTACAACCATGGATCCAATCAGTGTGGAAGTTATTCCGAAGAAGGGGATTGTTACAACAGGGAACACATCGTACCTCAAAGTGTTTTCAATAAACAATATCCCATGAAATCTGATGTGCATTTTGTCGTTCCTTCAGACGGTTATGTCAATGGCAAACGCAGTAATTACCCCTTTGGGATTGTCAATAACCCTTCATGGACATCAACAAACGGGTCTAAAGTAGGTTCCAATGATTATACAAATGCTTATACCGGAGATGCATTTGAACCAATAGATGAATTTAAGGGAGACATTGCCCGTATGCTATTTTATTTTGCAACACGTTATGAGACACAGGTTGACGATTGGGATTTCCCAATGTTTAATGGCACAGAAAACCAAGTGTTTACGGAATGGGCATTGAGTTTACTTCTTCAGTGGCATTATAGTGATCCTGTATCGCAAAGAGAAATAGACAGGAATAACGCCTGTTATAACTTTCAAAACAACGCCAACCCGTTTATTGACCATCCGGAGTGGGTAAGCATGATATGGGAACAGTCTATGGCTATTACTGATGTAACTTTTACGCAAGTGTCTATTTACCCAAATCCCGTTAAACAGACTTTATTCGTGACATTTGATGAGCACGCCGGTTATAATCAAGTGATTATTTATAATAGTTTTGGACAACAATTGATAGAACAACCCATACGTTCATCAACATCTGTTGATGTGTCTAACCTTCCAAACGGTATATATCTCATTGAGGTATTATCTGAAAAGAACCGTGTTTTTAATAAGTTTATTAAATCCTGATATAATTTTTTAAAGTGTTAATTTTTTCTGATCAATCTTTTGTTACCGTTTTTTAAATAATCTTTAAATTAGCACGGTTAAAAAAAGAACGATTTATGAGTAGTTTTAAGGCCGTTGCTATTATAGACGGTAAGCAAAGAAATCTGTTAAGAGCTGAATATACCTTTTACAAATTGCGGGATATCACTGGTAACCCTACAACCACAGCACGTAAGACACCTATATATCTCATGTTTGAATCCACCGGATTTGATGATGATTTGTATTATTATATGTTTTCGCCCACTAAAAGTTTTAGTGGAGAAATCATATTTTACGACAGAGACCTATTAAAAACCTTGTTTAAAGTGGAGTTTCACAAAGCCTATGTCGTAGGTCTTGAGGAGCGTTTTAACCATAATGACAACTTACCTTTACACATCAATCTGGCGATAACTTGTGGGGCGATTAAAATAAGGGATGTAAAAAAGATAGAAAAATGGGTGCCGGAAGATCCGTTTAAGGAAGTTGCACCTACGGTATTGGAGCAGAAAAACCCTCAGGTGTTGGAGTGTTATTATACAGACTTGGATGGGAATAAAGAAGCTGAGCCTCAAACAGGTGAAGAAGTCTATGTGGTGTTAAAAACCCAAGATTATATAGGAGAAACGATCGATATAGATCTCAGTAACCATACCAAAGACTTTATGTATAACGGCGAAATAATCAAAGACGATATTATCAAAGATTTTGAAGTCACAGCTGATACACATAAGATAAAACTGAAAGTAGTAGCCCAACAACCCCAACCTCTAAAAGCAAGCTAAACAATTATGGCAGGATTTGTAGTAACACCCGAAAACACCTTAAACATACAACACAGACGTGTTTTGAATGCGTATTTTGCAGAACGCAAAAAAGATGTCATAGAATACGAGACCACCCAGGACACCTATACTGTAAAAAAAGGTGACTATTTAGGTAAAATAGCCCAAAAGAAAAATACAACAGTTGCTAAAATAAAACAAGACAACAACCTTACCAGCGACAATATAAAGATTGGGGATACCCTAACCATAAGTTCCGAAAAGGAAAAAGGTCGTCAGGTAAACTTTAAAAAACGGGATGAAGCCCATTTGGGTGATGAGGTCTATGTGATTGTAGAAACACTAAACTTACAAGACCAAACCATATGGCTAAATGTCAAACAAGGTCAAACAGAGCAACCGGACATCGAATTTGAAAGCAAAGGATTAATGTTACAACATGACAAAGGCGAGAATACCAGAGCTGAAGCCGTTGTAGGAGCTTTTGCCGAAGATGAACAAATCACCAATAAAGATGATTTTAAAGATTGGGCTATATTTAAGTTTATATTGGGCGGTAAAGACACCAAACGGGAACAAGAAGTATTGGAAAAACTGACCGATAAAAAAGCTTATGTATGTTTACTGGTTGATGCACATAGTCCTAACAATATAGAAGTAGGTTATAATGGTAAAAACGAAGATGAAAATGGGGAATTAGACCAAAGTTCTACCCCCAACCAATGGTTAGATCTTGAGGGGGGATGGTTTGAGTTGAAGAAAGGATGTGACTGCGGAAAAAGTTTAAAATTAAAGTTTAAATGTGTTAAATATACTGGAAATACTGAAACTCATTATGGACCAGCTTATTTCGGTAGTGTTACCACTCAAACATTCGATGGTTGGGATAACCTAATAGAAAAGAAATTAGTAACAGAAACAGAGAAAGAAATCATAATAGCTGTTACAAAAAATGAAGGCAAACTAGATGCTATACAATCATATGATAGTGAAATTCTATCTGCAGGGGCTATTCAAAAAACTATAAACATAAAAGGAAAAGGAGAACTGCCAAAACAAGTTGATGATTTTAAAAATAAATATCCTGAGAAATTTAATGAGTATTTTTCAGATTGTGGATGGAAATTAGAAAATGGAAACAAAATGTTTTATATCTCTCCAAATACAAACGAAAAACTAGAAGGAAATGAACTAAAAAAGAAAATCCGTGAAGGTTTCGAAAGCTCTACTTACAAACAAAAACTCGAATGTAAATTACTTGAACCTATTGTAAAGGCCTTCAAGGACATTGATTTTCAAAGCCTTCAAATTATTGACGCAAAAAACAGACTTAATAAAGTTCTGAATTTTAAACCTAAAGACCACAACTACAAAATAAGTTCATATTTTAAATCTAAATTAGGAAGAGCTACTGTTTTAGACCATCATATAAATAGACCTTCATATGTCAAAACAGATTTAGGAAAAGCTTTGGATAATTTTTTTAGTGAGAAAGATAAAGAAATAGACGAGTTTAATAAAAAAGAAAAAGACAAAACCAAACATAAATCTAAAATTTCAAGAAATCCAAATGAATGGGGAGATAAGCATACAGATTATGAAACAGAAATATTAGATGATTATGGAAAAAATAGAAGAATGTCTAAAAGTAATGGCGTAAGTGTTGCCCCTGGTAGATATAATCATTTAAAAACAGAATTATGATAAAATTCGTTAAATTATTTTTGGTATTTATAATAATCACACAGTCTTGTAAGAACGTTAAAGAAGAAAAGGCTGTTATGACTAAAAAAGAACTCAATATTGAAAAAACTTTTAAAGCGTTACA
>PDQD01000034.1 GCA_002747695.1 Flavobacteriia bacterium | reverse complement strand
GGGTTGTGAATTAATTTCAAAGTTCTATTTTTACGTGAGGATTCACAAGAAGTCACCGGTATTATAATCTCCTTTATTAGTTGTGAATTAATTTCAAAGTTCTATTTTTACGTGAGGATTCACAAGTGACCAAAATATTAACTGATGCCTTATATTGTTGTGAATTAATTTCAAAGTTCTATTTTTACGTGAGGATTCACAAGGAAAGCGCAGAACTCCGTACCGTCAGATTAGTTGTGAATTAATTTCAAAGTTCTATTTTTACGTGAGGATTCACAAGACTGAACAAAATTTAAAAGAAGTCATAGAGTTGTGAATTAATTTCAAAGTTCTATTTTTACGTGAGGATTCACAAGTGTTTGTATCGGCTAAGCCTTTTTTGTAATGTTGTGAATTAATTTCAAAGTTCTATTTTTACGTGAGGATTCACAAGGCGAGGTCACTAATTTAAAAAGGTCTATTGGTTGTGAATTAATTTCAAAGTTCTATTTTTACGTGAGGATTCACAAGCTTCTACCGGTCGTACACCAGCTTCTATGAGTTGTGAATTAATTTCAAAGTTCTATTTTTACGTGAGGATTCACAAGCTAAATTAAAAACATGAACAATGTCAGTAAGTTGTGAATTAATTTCAAAGTTCTATTTTTACGTGAGGATTCACAAGAAAAAAGCATACAAAACACTACTACCACATGTTGTGAATTAATTTCAAAGTTCTATTTTTACGTGAGGATTCACAAGAGTAGAGCCTAAACCAAAAGACCCTGTCCTGTTGTGAATTAATTTCAAAGTTCTATTTTTACGTGAGGATTCACAAGGCCTTAATCAAATAGTTATAGACAATTTGTGTTGTGAATTAATTTCAAAGTTCTATTTTTACGTGAGGATTCACAAGCAGCCGGACAGTACCGGTGCATTAAAGCCAGTTGTGAATTAATTTCAAAGTTCTATTTTTACGTGAGGATTCACAAGCTACCCGAAGGAGTTAAGTAGGCTCCTAAAGTTGTGAATTAATTTCAAAGTTCTATTTTTACGTGAGGATTCACAAGAAACCAGCCCATCTTAATAGGAGGACATCAGTTGTGAATTAATTTCAAAGTTCTATTTTTACGTGAGGATTCACAAGCAAACAGGATAATGTCCGAAATACTGATCAGTTGTGAATTAATTTCAAAGTTCTATTTTTACGTGAGGATTCACAAGCGTGTAAAGACCTTAATAAGTTTATTTTATGTTGTGAATTAATTTCAAAGTTCTATTTTTACGTGAGGATTCACAAGGTAAAAACTAAAACCCTCTTTTTCAGAGGGTTTTTTAGTTTATAGAATGTAAAAAATCAAAACAATTCCAATTGTTGAGATACCTGAGGCTTGTCTATTTCTTTTCTACCGTGGTAGATTTCCATCATTCCAAACTGTTTATCGGTTATCTCAAAAATACAAACCTTACCGTATTTAGGCAACATACCTTTGACTCTTTTGACATGTACTTTGGCATTTTCCCTACTGGGGCAATGGCGTAAATAAATAGAAAACTGAAACATACTAAAACCATCATCTATCAATCGCTTCCTGAATAATCCTGCAGCTTTGCGTTCGGCTTTGGTTTCCGTAGGTAAATCAAATAAGACTAAAATCCACATGACACGGTAGGCATTTAAACGGTTTTGGCTCATAGTTGAGGATATAAGATCGTTCGTCTCTCGCCCGTATAACATTTATACAAACTCGCTGTGGTAGTGGTGACCGCGACCATCAGCGGGCGGGTTTGACCATTGATTACAACATCCCGGGTGGCTATTGTCAACAGATGTGCTTTAATTTCTCTGGTCAATTCAACGCTCATGGGGTATAAATCCATAAGTTCTAAAACTGATTCATCAACATAAGGTCTGTAAGGCTCCATGACATCATCTGCCAGACAATGCGGATTGTATTTATTTTTATGGAAAATCCCCATAGCCGTCAACAACCCCGAACTGACCAGAGCTCTCGCCACGATACTTCTTAAAACAGCATAACCAAAATTCAGGAAGTTATTGGGCATAGCGCCGTAACGCTCCCGTTTAAAATCATCTAACACATGCTTCCAATAATGGTTAGCGGCTTTACCTTCCATATTATACGTATCACCGGAATTGACTTGTGCCAAATAACGCAACATAGGCTTATAATCCCTGTCATGATTGGCCAATACTTGTTTTTGGTTGTTGATTTTAGCCATGACCGTTTGCTTCCACAGTTGTTTTTTTAAAGGCTCCGAAGCCTCTAATTGATACCGCCAACGTTCTGTCAACTCTGTATGTCCTGCCATAGGCAACATCAAACCATTGGGTAAATGGTGGGCATCACAATGCACAACAGCTACGGTGTTCCCCATCAACCGGTCTAATAATTGGGTAGAAACAGTGACCTGATGATGGTCTAATACCAATAAAGCCATATCCTCTATAGGTACTGTTCCCCTAACCTCTTTAGTATCCGGTGTAACCACGAGCATTTGATTTTGCTTTAATTTTAAATACGCGGGATTACCAATATAAATACTACGTTTTAACATCAGATTAGATTTTATAGCCTTTACGGTAAACATCTACAACTTCATCAGCACTCGTGTTTTGCAATGCGGTAATCAATTGTGGCGTAGGCGAAATCCGTTCTGCAAAAATCTCTATCGCCATACGACTATAACTATCTTTATCCTCTCCCCATTCACTGACATAGCTTTTGAGTTCCACCTCTGCATCCAGCATATGAGCTATCACAATATTCTCATAAGCAGTAAGATAACCCAATTTATAGCCGTCATAAAACACCTGTACAGCAAACACATCGTGTATATTGGACTCTTCTCTTATCAATTGCAGTTCATCACCTATCGCTATTTGGGATTTTATCTTAGAGTAATTATAGCGATTTATACCTCTGATATAGTTGTCATAGATTTTAACTTTAGACTTGGACAGCAAATTTCGTGGTAAAATCAAACCGGAAGCTCCCAAACCAAGTGATTTTATAAATTCTGAACGTTTCATATATTTATAATACTATTTCACTTATTATTGATTTTTTGCTAAAAAACATTATAACCATCATTTCCATTATAATCCATTTAACAAGAGGTATTTAATAGTTTTACTTTATAACTTTTATGATATTTCCTAAACGATCGGTTTTAAGTTTCCAACAAATTGATTTTATCATTTTAGGTTTATTCTTTTCATCAAGTTCACTTAAATGAATTTCTTGGACACGTTCATTTTTACTATTTGTTCCATTTTCATTTTTAATTATTTCCTTTGAAATAGTCATAGGAACAAAGTGCCCTTCACTTTTTGTACAACTAACAAATTTATAAACTCTTTTAACTTGTTCAACTGTTAAATGACTAAAATCCACTAATGCTGGGTTATCTATTTCATCAGCTGTAGGCACATAAACCAAATCATTTGGCGATAAACTGAACATAAACACACCTTTTTCAGGTTTAACAGGTATTGGTGTTTTTTTTGCATTTTTCAGCTTACTTTGCTCTTTTTGATGTGCTATAACTTCATTTAAAGGCACTGTTTCATATTGCCTTTTTTGTTGTTCCGCATCCCAATAGATTGCAAAAAACAAATTTGTGCCTTTGTCAGCTTCTACGTATTTAGAAACTTTATTACCCGTTTCTCCTACAGCAAATTTACTTCCTTCTTCATAAACTCTAACCTTATAAATAGGTTGGTGTGGCTTACCACCATTTAATGATTGAATATTTTTATTCATTTCCTCTATACCCTCCGGTGAAAAAGCCATTGAATAATCCGTTTTACCCTTGTCATCTTTATATTTCTCCACATGATTTTTCAAAATTCTTCTGATACCTGAATCTGTTACAGACTGTAATTGTTTTTCAGTGAATTTATCTGTAAGTACTATTCTGGTGGCAGTCGCTTCAACTATTTCATAAACTTTAACCTTAGTTATTTCTTTACCATCTATTGTTATAGGATTATTTCTCAGATACTTTTTGACTTTCTTAACGTCATGTCCATAAACAGACATCACTTTTTTAACCTTTTGCTTTACATCTTTATCTACAATCAAATGCCATTGCTCTAATGCATTATTTAATGTAATGACACTTTTTCGTATGCGTTTGACCTGAACCTTTCCGGCAACCGTTTCTTTGTGCATAGATTTTCTCACAGCAAAATTTTTACCTTCTTGGGCAACTAACTTTTTTTTATAAGAACCATCACCCTGTTTCACCCATCTTTGGTATCTATTATTAGTTCTATTTATAACACGTAAGTTTTGTTTAAAACTAACAACGATTTGCTCTAATGCACTCTTGGCATCTTCGGTAAAACTTTTCCATGGTAATTGAAAATGCTTGGTGTAATCATTGTGCTTATTCTTAATCAGTAATTTATCTCTTAAGCTATAATTCTCTTTTTCGGCGTTTAAAGCATGTAAGTAATGGGTGTGATCTCTGGTAGTACAAGCAATAACAAGCGCATCCAGTGCATGATGTCTGTGATCTATTCTCTTTTTATTAAAATCTTTTGCTAACTCATCAGGCACCATACTTCTAAAAGCATTAATCTCATTGTCCCAAAAGCCAAAATCCTGTGATTTTGTTAAGGTGTTAAGTCTTTTGAATCGAGGTGCGATGATTTCATTCCATTTATCATTTAAGCCCCAATCATGTCTTAACCTACTGGTTACACTTCCGGGTGTTGGCAGTAATTTTTTTGATGTCGGCTCTTGCTCATTGTCTAGCCTTACAATATTACTCAACAGACTTTTGACCACTTTAGCAATATATCTACTATCATTCATTTGCCTTTCTATAAAACCTTCTGGCACTTCTTCACTCAATAAGTAATTTAATTTTTGTCTGTTCTTTTTGAAATACCTGCTACAGTGATCTTCATAATCCTTTATTCTCAATAAAGGAACAGACTGCCCGTTACCTAAATCTACAACGTCTCCGCCTCTTGATTTCAAAAAAGCATAAGCTGTTTGATTACTTTTCGCTTCATTGACAGCACTTTCACAAATAACTTTATTATTCATAGAATCATCAAAAAAGCGAGATTGAGGAATAATGTGTTCTATTTGATAAGCAGATGTAAACAGCTTACTCAATGGAATAATTTGACCTGTATAAGGAGAAATATAGCCCTGTTCCAACCATAATTTATATTTTTCAATATCTTTTTTAGTTGGCGTATTCTTACGTCTTATTTTTTGAATATCATCTTCACTAACCTTATCGTATTTCGTTGAAGGGTTCTTGTAAATACCCTCTTCGTAGATTTTTAATATTTCTTGATGACTTGGCGAAAACGGACGAATATCCGCCTCTTTATAGTCTTCTTGTAACTCTTTTAGTAATTCTTTTATACGCTCATTGGTACGTTCTCTTTCACTATTCCTATCTGAAATACTTTTTCGTTTATCAGCAGAATTTTTCATGTCTCGTCCCAGTTCTACATGTATCTCATCAAAAAAACCTTCTTTACCGTCCCCATAATACAGCCAAATGTCACGAACGGTTCTCAAAGTTTCCATAACGAGTTGCTCAACTATTGGATTACGCAAACTGTATTGCTTGAAATTAGCCAAATAGTTATCAATATCCTCAGCTGTTTTCCACTGTGTGATATCAGACAACTCTGAATGTCGTTCATAAACCGCATATCCAGCTTGATATGTGTTCAATCCCGCTAAAGGATTTTTATCTTTAAACATCAAAAAGCTCTTGATAAATCTTGCCGGAATTTCATCATCAGCCACTTTGGCAATAGCTTCCTTTAATTTATTATCACTTATTGATCCTTCTTCAATCTGTAAATGTTTAATTCTTTCTACAATTCTCTCAATTCTTTCTATAGCATCTGTATCAATATCTTCTCTGTTCCAATAACGACCAACTCTCATCAAAGGTAGCAACCTTTTTATGGCTTTTTGTGAATATGAACCATAATCAGATGAATATGGAGGATGTTTGATAAAATGTTCTACAAATGATTCTTCATCAATATTGTATTTATAAGCAAAAGTTTTTAAAGCAGATTCGTATTGTCTTTTATCTTTTACAGAGTAAATAATATGCCATAAATGCTCCAGAAAATCATAATTTAAATCATTAATATCAAAGTTTTTCACCTTTTTTAAACGAGATAAAAATTGCGCTCTTGTTTCATTCATCGGCAGCTTTTTATCTTCTTGAAAATTCCACCGATATTCATCTTTTTTGCGTTTGTCTAACCTATTCAATTTGACAAAATAATCAATAATATTCTTTTGGTCAACTTCTTTTCTATCGTTTAAATAGTCAAACAAATCACACCATTCTTCATCATTTTGCAAACACTCTTGAGTAACATCTACATTAATTTTATCTTGTTTATGATATATTTTTAGATTTCTAAGAAATTGCCATAATCTAAATTCTATAAATAAAGGATGGGATTTTGGTATAACTTTCAAAAACTGTTTCTCTTTCTTTATTTCACCGGTTTCATTATTGATCCTTTTGAAAATCCTATACTCAAATTGACAGGTGCCTATACTTGACTTTTTGCTTTTAAGCGGTCGTTGATAAAAGATAATATCATCCAAAAACAAATAATCAAACCCCTCATTCTCAATATTATTTTTGTGTGCTTTATTCTTTGGATACAATTCCTCAACACAGGCTTTATACAATTCTCTGTCCTGAAGTTCAGGATGATATTTAATCTGTGTTTGTAGTATTTGCCTTAGTTCATCTTTATAAAACTTTCTCTCTATAGTTTTTATTAATTTTCCTCTTATTTTTTGAGTGGGTTTGGTCAACAAAGTATCATAAATAAATGCTCCAACTGTTTTCTTTGATTGATAAATGTCTTGTTCTGTTTTCTTTTTAATTGCAATCCAGTCTTTCTCTAAATCTACATTCTTAAATGTTCTTTTTACACTACCATCCTTTAAAGTTTTGGTCGTAACTATAAACTCTTTTGTTTTATGCAACCAATCTTCAGGCTTTGTAGTCTGCTTATCATACCGCCAACCATTTTCAAAATATATATCATATAACACATCCCCTTTTCCTTTAATTCGTTCTCCTGAATCTTCGACCCGTTCTACTTTTAACACTTCAAAAGATTTATTATCATCTTCAGTTTCCTCTTCACCTCTTAATTGATAGTAACCACGTTTTTGATTGAAATTTAACAGCAACCAAGCTAATTCATATTTATCAATTTTCTGAGAAAGTGCTTTTTTTCTAAGATAATAAATCGTCCAATCATAAGGGAGATTTTTATAGATGCCATTTGTTTTAAACTCATTAATCATCTCGTTAAAAGAATCAATAAACAAGAACTCAAACCTTCCTTCATCAATTGGTTTATAATTGATTTTTACTTCTTCTTTAAACTGACCTAAATGCTTGTCAAAATCTATTTGTTTTTGATAATGTTCCGGTAAAAAACCTAAAACATTAAGAATTCTGTGTAACCTTTCTCTTCTTAAATGAGATCTCTCATAAAGATGCCTCGTGTTTCTGTAACCTGTTCTTTCTGCAGTTTGAGAAATAGATTGACCACTTCCAAATTTATCTAACACATCCTGTGTCATAGGAATAATTCTACTTCCCAGACCATCTATATTGCCTTCTTTTGTAATGAAATTCTGTTTGACCAACGCCCACCCAATACTGTTAGTGCCCAGGTCCAATCCTAAAATTTGCTTCATCTGTTTATCGCTTTATTGTGTTAATGGTGACAGATGAAACCACCATTATTACAATCGTATATGAAATAAAAATTTAGATGGTGATTTCATACTCTTTTTTGTTTTTTTGACAGAATCCAAAGATAAGTTTTTTCAGTCAATCAAAAACAAATATGAGCATATTTTTTTGCACCATAACAACACCTGAAAAGATAACAACTGAGAACAATTTAAAACCACCCTACATATCATCCACCGGTAATCAATAAGCCTCGCTTACGGTCTTAAACCATCATAATATTGGATAAAAAAAAGAACACTTGCATTTTTGCAAGTGTCCGCTATAAATCTTTAACTTAACAGTGACCCGGCTGGGGCTCGAACCCAGGACCCACGCCTTAAAAGGGCGTTGCTCTACCAACTGAGCTACCGAGTCTCTCAAACGAGGTTGCAAATGTAAAACTATTATTCTTAATATTCAAAAAAAATGAAATATTTTTTCTAAAAATCTTTAAGATAGGTCGCTCTTACTTTTTTATACAACTCTGAAGAGTAAACAAAATCCACAACAGCCTGATTATCTGTTTCAAAGATATTATACTTTGATCCCTCCCATGCTTTTAAGCCATCTTTTAAAAAAACAATTTTATCCCCTATCTCCATCACAGAATTCATATCATGACTGTTGATCACCGTAATAATATCGTATTCCCTGGTTATTTCCTGGATCAAATTATCAATAATGATGGCCGTTTTGGGATCTAAACCGGAGTTGGGTTCATCACAAAACAAATATTTAGGGTTCATCACAATCGCACGTGCTATGGCTACCCTCTTTTTCATTCCACCGGATAGTTCTGAAGGCAACAGACCGTTAGTTCCTGACAGATCAACCCTGTCCAATACCGCATTGACCCGCTCCAGCATTTCCGGTTTGGAACGCTTGGTAAACATTTTCAACGGAAACATCACATTTTCTTCTACGGTCATAAAATCGTATAAAGCACTCCCCTGAAAAACCATACCAATATCTTTTCTTATATCCCGGCGTTCATTCTCATTCATATTTTTAAAAACCCTTCCATCATAAGAAATCTCCCCTTCTTCCGGTATAAATAAACCCAACATACATTTCATCATCACGGTTTTACCACTACCACTCTGCCCAATAATCATACTGGTTTTACCTTTTTCAAACTGTGTAGAAACACCTTTGATCACTTTTTTGCCTTTAAAAGACTTATGTATTGCATTAATCTCCAGCATTAGCCTAAAAATATCTGAGTTAAAAAATAATTGAGTATAATAATCACAATACTCGTCCATACCACTGCTTTGGTACTGGCTCGCCCTACTTCCAGCGCACCGCCTTCTACTTTATGACCATGATAAGACGGTATAGTGACGATGACAAAGGCAAAGACTATGGTCTTAATGAATGAATATTTGATCAAATAAGGATTGTAATCCAATTGAATCCCGTAAATATAATCTTCTGAAAAAAACAAATCCGTCAGTTGACCGGCAACCCAACCACCGAAAATACCCAAAAACATGGCAATCACCAGTAATATAGGGTAAAACAACAAGGCTGCGGCAACTTTGGGTAATACCAAATAGTTGATTGAATTAATACCCATAATCTCCAACGCATCAATCTGCTCAGTCACCCGCATGGTACCTATACTCGATGTGATAAAAGAACCAACTTTTCCGGCGAGAATTACGGAAATAAATGTAGGTCCGAACTCCAGTATAACTGATCGCTTGGTCGCAAAACCTATCAGGTATTTTGGGATAAACGGGCTGTCCACATTGAGCGCTGTCTGTATGGCTACCACTCCTCCCACAAAAAACGAGATAAATGCTGTAATGCCTAAAGACTTAATGCCCAAGTCTTCAACTTCTTTAAAAAACGTTTCCCAAAACACCCGCCAATTTTGAGGTTTTTTAAATACTTCTCCCAACATGAGAAAATAAGAGCCTATATGATGTAAATATGTCATAGATGAGCGTAAAAGTATAAAAATAAGGTTAGACGTGTTCTAAAAATTTGTAAAATATTTGAAAAAGGCTAATCATTTCCGGATAATTGTTCCTGCAAATCTGACCAATCTTCCATCAAAACATCTATGGCTTCCTGCGTCGCCTGATAGTTTTTAAAAAAATCTTTGTCTTCGTGGACCACCTCGGGAGATTCTGATAGTTTTTCATCCATCTGTGCCAATTGTTGTTCCAAACGATTGATATCCTTTTCCACCTTTTGCAACCTGTTTTTCAGTTTTTTTTGGGTTTTATAATCGGTTACGGTAGATTTTTCTTCTTTTGGCGTATCAGTTGGCCGGGTTGTCATCTCAACCTCCCTGAAATTTTCAAACTGCCGCTGACTTAAATAAAAGTCTATACCGCCCAGATATTCCTTAATCTTATAATCCCTGAACTCATACACCTTATCCACCAATCCCTGTAAAAAATCCCTGTCATGCGACACCAAAATCAAACTGCCTTCAAACGCCTCTAAGGCGTTTTTCAAAACAGTTTTGGAAGTCATATCCAGATGGTTGGTGGGCTCATCCATAATCAACACATTCAGAGGATTGAGCATCAGCTTACAAAGCGCCAACCGGTTGCGCTCCCCACCGCTCAAGACTTTGACTTTTTTATCTACAGCATCTCCCCCAAAGAGAAAACTACCCAACATAGAGCGAATCCTGACGCGGTTAGAATCATTGGCTACCGTTTCCATTTCCTCTATCAATGTATGCTCAGGGTTGAGGTAATCAGACTGGTTTTGCGCAAAATAGCCGATGGCTACATTATGACCGGGTTTTACAGTACCTTCATAAGGTATTTCATTGACCAGTATTCTGGCTAATGTCGTTTTACCCATACCATTTTGACCTACAAATGCAATTTTATCACCTCTGTTAAACTGTAAGCTAACGTTCTCCAACACTTTTTTATCCCCATAGTATTTGGTGACATCATCGACTTCAAAGATCACTTTGCCGGGGTTAACCGCCATTTGAAAAGCCACTTTCATAGACGAATGATCCTCTACATCAACTTCTATACGTTCTACCTTGTCGAGTTTTTTAATCAAACTCTGGGCAAAAGCCGCTTTGGAAGCTTTATACCTAAATTTTTCTATAAGTTGTTCCGTATGTTTAATCTGTTTTTCCTGATTTTTTTGAGCCTGTAGTTGCTTTTCCAGCAACTCTTGCCGGATAGCTATATATTGTGAATAAGGTTTCTTGAAATCGTAAATGGAACCCAGAGATATTTCAATGGTTCTATTGGTCACCTGGTCGAGAAACATTCTATCGTGAGATACTAAAACGACAATACCTGTATAATTTTTTAAAAATTGTTCAAACCATAGTATAGAATCAATATCAAGGTGATTGGTCGGCTCATCCAGCAACAAGACATCATTGTTTTGTAAAAGTATTTTGGCCAGTTCTATCCTCATACGCCAACCACCGGAAAATGTTTCGGTTTTTTTATCAAAATCTTCAGGTTTAAACCCTAAGCCTTGTAATATCTTTTCGGTTTCCCCTTTGTATTTATAGCCACCCAAAACCTCATACCTGTGATTGAGTTCTGTCATCTCATGTAACAGGTCTTCATAAGCCTTAGACTCGTAATCTTCCCTGTGTTCTATCGCCTTATGAATACTGTCCAGTTGTTTTTCGATAGCCTGTATATCCTTAAAAGCTTTATAGGTCTCCTCCAGAATAGTTTGCCCGTTCTGAAAGTCAATATCTTGTTTTAAAACCCCTATTTTGGTGTTTTTTTCTATAGCCAAAACACCGGTATATTCCTGTTCACCGGCGATTACCTTGAGTAATGTTGACTTTCCTGCACCGTTTTTCCCTATTAATCCCACCCGGTCACCGGGTGTAAGTTTAAAACTCACACCGGAAAATAATGCCGTTCCGGAAAATGACACTGATAAATCATTAATATCTATCATCTCTTTTTATTGGTATTGATAATGTTGTTTAAACCTTCCTATATGCATCGCTTCATCAACAGGCTTGTGTGAGACAATCATCTCATACAAGGTTTCTGCCAATGCCGGCGCATAAATGATTCCTCTTGTTCCCAGCCCGTTGAGTACATATAAAGGTTGGTATTGCGGGTGTTGTCCCAGCAATGGCCGCCTGTCTGAAACCGTGGGTCTCACGCCGGCTTTGTAATCCATGACTGTGTATGGCAGTTTTAAGAATTTCTTGAGTTTGCTTTCCAATTCTTCTTGCCCTTTTGCAGTCAACAAATGCGTGGTATCATCCCAGTGATAGGTAGAGCCCACAATAAACAACTGTTGACCAAACGGCACCATAAACACTTTGGACTTTATAGTATCATTGAGGGACAAATCAGGGACATGTATGATGAGCATCTCACCTTTGGACACCTTCATGGGTAAATAATTAAAAAATGGATTATGGGCGATGTATGAGCCTTCTGCAAAAATCACGTGCCGGTAGATTTCCCCATGATAGTCCACATGGTCTTCTTTTATCACCAAATCGGCATAATCAAAAGTCACATCATGCAATAATTGTTGTTCTCTTAAATATTTATTGTAATGCGCCAAAATGAGTTCGCCTTCTACCCTGCCTACATTATGAAGCTGACCCAAGCCGTAAGGTGCTTCAATACCGTTGATAAAATTAGGTTTAACCGGGGTTAACATATACTGATTCATCACCGCCTTATCTGAGGCTACAACCCAATTATTCTGTTCTTCTACACTGTGTAATATTCTATAAATATCAAAGGGCTTGATAAAGGTTTGTTGAAACTTCTGCTCAAACCACCGGTAAGTTTTTACCGATTGTTGCCACATCTCATGTGCCTGCCATGCCGGGCTGAATCGTTTTAGGATTACAGGATTATACATACCACCTATGACACGGTGTGCATCGGGGGTAGGCGTATCTACGACCCGGAAAGAACGTTCCCGGCGTTCCAGTACAGAGGCCATGGACATACCGGCTAAGCCAAAACCTACAATAAGGAAATCTTTCATCTGAAAAAATTTGTGTAAAATTAAAAAAAGACGCCCGATACAGAGCGTCTTTAGTCATTTTATTGTAAAGATCAATAATATTAATAGTTCCAAAGATCAATTTCCTTATTTCTCACTTGTTCTTTCAAACGCTGAGACTCCAGAACCTGGAATAAAGAATTACCTTTTACATAATCTACGACTTCCCGGTCACCATATTCATTTTCTATTTTAAATATAATACTGCTAAACCTGTGTGAGTTTAACAAATGGTCATATGAAATGGGAAATGCTGAGTTTTTGGGATTAAAGACTTTTTGGTTGTGCATGACTTTTCTGGCATCCGGATAGAACACCCAAAACAACGGAAAACGTTCTTCTGATAAATCCTCTCCCAGCTCATCACGACCAAGGGTTTGCACATCCGGAGCTACCGGTGCAATGGCAATAATACGGTATTTCATCTCTCCTTGACGTTTATCGACATACCAAATACCCTTGACCATAAAAGCATCAATAAGATCTGCTTCTATTTTGTATTTATCCACATAGTCAGAGATATCTGCAGATGCATCAGCGTTGATGATGTCATAACCGGCATCTATAGTATCCATCCTGAACAATTTCTTATCAATATCCTCAAAAGATATTTTGGTGTTAAAATAAGAATCTTCGTACACTTCAGTGATTTCACCGGATTTTATCCCGTCTATCAAGGCATTGTAAAGAGATTTTCTGCTGGGGTTGGTATTTTTGATCGGATAATACAATGGTAAATTCATACGCTCGTTAAGATCCACATATTCCCAAACGACTTTCTTCCAAAATATATCACGATCTTCCACATAACCGTAATCTAACGGTTTATCGCCGCCGGCTGCCTCTTGTTCAGGCGTTTTTTGACCTATTTCCTGAGGCGTTTTAGCGTTTAATATATTGAATTGTGCCATGGTTGCTTCTGTGAACAGAAGCAATGCAGCCACAAACATTAATTGTATCTTGTTCATAATTTGTAATTATTTAATTTCAACTAAAACAGCCGAAGCTTTTTTTACTCTAAGGCCTGAGCCTTCACCTACGATTTTTGATTTGATATCAAATATGTTCACTTGATCACCTCTACTGGCTTTATCTATGGCGGCTTTTGCTCTGGCATTCATTCTGGGGCCATTGACAACAACCGTAGGTTGACCGGGTACTTTTACAGAAAAACCTGTGACGGCAAACGTTAAGTCAAAGACAAAATCTGGTAACATAACTTCTACAGCTGCCCGCTTCAAACTCTCTTTAGGCATACTTGTTTTTCCGGTTTCTTTTCTCAAAGCTCCCATAGGTGCGGGTACGTCTTTTATTCTGAACTTTTTAGTCGTATTAACCGTCTTACCACTTGATAATTTAGCACTTACGTTAATATTGACTTCACTTCCAGAAGAAGGTGTCATCACATATTTACCGGCACTTACTTTACGGATATTTTGAGATGAACTCACCTTGACATTAGCATCACCTACACCTGGAACAGAAATAGACAATGGGTTTTGTAAACCACGATAAACCACATTCATCTTATCTGCAGAAATCACCGCATCACTGGGTTCTGTGATAACTGTATATTTACTGTCGAATTCCAATCTGATAGGATCACCCTCTTTTTGATTAAACACAAAAGAACCTTTGATAGGATGTTCACCGGGATTACCGGCTTTAAAGTTTAACAGTACCTGTCCGGCTTCTTTCTTACCACCTACATTAGATTCAAAACCATCGATAGTCATGGATTTATCATATTTTCCTAAAACTATACTTCCGGTAACTTGTTCACCTGAAAAGTAAGCCGTTTTATCCAAAGCCACTATAGCTTTGTAATTAGTCATTTTAGTTTCGTCAATCAAAGCACCACCGAGTAGTGAATTGAAAATTTCACCTTCAGTGGTTCTGACGTCAGCTTGCATCTTTTCAAGATTTGCCAAAGTAGTTACCAAAGGAAAACCTTTATAGCGATTGACCAACCAATCCTGATCCCTACCGTTATCAGCTTTTTGTACAGGTGTACTGAAACGCTCTTCTATCTGTGCTTTCAGACCGGGATTAATAGAGTCTCCTAAAATCTTAATGACTTCATCCTTATAACCATTGATCCTATCGACAAATGCCTGACCTTCTGTAGAATATTTCTCATCTTTACTAAAGAAATAATCATCACCTTCATCTTCCTTGTCCATAGATTCGTAATCATTAGTATCCTTTACATTTTTAGTCAACTCAGATTTTACGGTAGCTATATAGTTAAAAAACTCATCAGATACCGTTTTGATTTGTTGAGCATTTTGATATTTAACCTTATATCGTCCGGGACTTTCTTCAGCTTTTGCTTCAAGACTACTCAAAATCCCGTTGTTTGCATTGTCCAATCTTTCACTGGAATCTGCAAAACTTTCTTTCATATACCCAAATGCAGATAATACCTGTTTACTCATGTTCATCGCTAACATAGCAATGAATACAAGGTACATCAAGTTAATCATTTTCTGCCTTGGTGATAAATTACCGCCTGCCATTAGTTAAAAAGTGTTTTTATGATTAATAATTTCATTTGGTAATATTCTATTTTCTGGTCATTGCCGATAACATTCCGCCATAGACATTGTTTAGATTCTCTAAATTGGCAGTCATGGATTCCATCTGCGTTTTCAGCTGAGCCGCTTTTTGAGCAATTTGTTCATTGACCTCTGCCTGACGGTTAGTCGATTCCAATTGCACTTTATACAAGCTGTTCAACGATTCCATTTGAGAAGCAGCCAACGATAGTTGTTCACTGTATTTATTGGTCGCAGCAATAGAATCTACTGCCGGTTTAATGTTGTCTGCTGCACCTTTGAAGTTTTGTATGCTACCGGTCAAACTCTGCATCAATCCGACATCAAGCTTGGCTTCTTTAAGCATTTTATCCAATTTTTCTGACAGCATGGATTTAGCTTCCTGAGTTTCAGCATCTGTAACTGTTGTTTTTCTTTTGGATTTTCCTCCTGCTAATTCCGGGTAAACTTTTGACCAATCGAGATCTTCATTTACGGGTTCAAAAGCCGAAATGGTAAATACTATTGCTTCTACAATAAGTCCAATGGTTAATACCAAACCTGCCGGAATACCAAAGATAGACATATGTTGGATTTTACCTAATGCTCCAAGTATAACAACTGCAGCTCCCAAACTGTATGCTACGTGAAAAAATTTCTTCTGTAATTTTGATTGTGCCATGTGATTTCTATTATATTTTAAATGGGTTAATTATTTTTTATTTGATTATTTACCTTTCATATCAGTTCCCAAATAGTCCTGAACAGTTCTGAACCCTATATAGGAACGTGCAGTATCTGCGTATTCAAAATCTCTGGAACTCACTTCCAGGAAGTAAGCTATATCCTTCCATGAACCGCCACGTACTATTTTAAGACCATTACCTGAATCTTCCACATTGGGATTCATGGTAGAAGCAAAGTAATAAGTGCCTTCGTTATACGCTGTTTTTGTCCACTCTGCAACATTACCTGCCATATTGTACAAACCATAACCATTTTTATTGTAGGATTTTGCTTCCATGGTGTATAATGCGCCATCAACAGCATAATCCCCACGAGCCGGTTTAAAGTTGGCTAAGAAACAGCCCTGATCACTGGTCGTGTAAATACCACCCCAGGGATATTTTCCAAATTCAATACCACCCCTTGCAGCATACTCCCACTCTGACTCTAAAGGTAAACGGAAACTCGATACACGAGAAGCTTTCTTTTTGGCCGGTAGAGAAGCTATATAGTCATTTTTATATTTGGTACGCCAGTTAGAAAAGGCATTGGCCTGATGCCAGTTTACACCTACTACCGGGTAATCTGTATAAGCAGGATGCCAAAAATAATCTTGGTGCATCGGGTCATTGTATGAATAATTAAAGTCTTTGACCCATACAGTTGTATCAGGATATACTTCAACTATTTTTCTGTGCATTTGTTCGCTTCTGGTACTTTGTTTTCTCGCTGCTGTTTCACGATCCAACCAAACGTACTCATATTTGAGTTTTCTCACGTCTATCATACGTCGTCCGTCAAAACACTCTTCTAAAGGTAAATACATAGAATCCATGACTTCCGCATATTCCATACTTGGAAAATCTGCCGGATTCCACACAAGATCTTCATCCCATTTGAGAAAACGTCCCATAGTAGGAGAATTAATATCACCCAAAGTACCGTAATTCTCAAGCATGTACTTGATATACATATTGTCTGTATCTACCGTATCCTGGAAAGTATAAGCTCCTAAAGGCCCGTTTGCGGGATCATCAGTGTACTCTGCGAACAATGCCAACTTTGTACGTACGATTGAGTCTCTTACCCAGTGTACAAACTTTTTATACTCGCCGTTGGTGATTTCTGTTTCATCCATATAAAACGGACGTACAGTCACTGTTCTGGCAGGTGTATTGAGTGTACCGGACTGATCTTCATCCTGTTTCCCCATAGTAAAGGTTCCTCCGGGAATAAATACCATACCTGTGGGCGTTTCTGCACGCCACTTGGTTTTTGTACGATTGACCACCAAATCTCCTTTGTCTCTTACACCTTTACCTCCCGTACGACAGCCAATAGCTATTATTAAAATCAGAACTAACAAGATTGTTTTTCTCATAATCTAAAATCTATTTCTAAAAATTGTAAACGTATAATTGTATATTAAATTACACCTAAAGTGAATTTTTTTTTCATTAAAACATCAATAATTAATCTTTTTCCTATTCACATACCAACGCTCAGGGATCTCTTTATCAATAGCAGACAAATAATCCTTATAGCTACATGGTACTAACGTTCTTCTGGTTAAATTATTATTTATCTTCAAGTTAATTTCCATCCACCACCGGTTTGTCATATTACTTTTATAAAACGTAATCGTCTCACTTTCAACAAGCACATTGTACTTTTTAAAGTTACTCAATTGTTCATCCGGAAACTCTTTTATCCTGAAATGAAAACCATCTATAAAATACCACAGCATTTGGGCTACTACCTGAGAAGTATAAGGATTCTTCTCTGACAGTAAGACCTCATCAAAAATCCCCATAACCGCTAAAGAATCGCTGACACCTGCATACCGGGACATCTGACATAGCTCACCGGCTGTAAAACCATTGACATGAGGCAAACTTGCCATGGGCAGTTCCGAGGCTTTCAGCACACTTAAATCTATGCTGAAAACATCAGTATCTCTCAATACCGGTTCCACCATTGTCATATCTTCTTTTAACACCCCCAAGCGATACGCCTCAAAGTACATCTTATCCAATAACTCTATTTCTTCCTGTGTATTGAGATAAGTTTGATAGCCCAGATTGTAAAAATTCATCAAGTTATCAGGCTTATCCATAATAATATGAGTCAGGTAAGAATGTTCACTCAATTTATCAGACAAGGCTCCTAAATCAAAACAAGGATCTGCGACACAAAGGTTGACCTTTTGTTCTAAATCATCATAGCTGCGGTAAATGTCATAAGTCAATGCCTGTGTTCCCCCCAATACAATGACTGTAATGTCGTTTTTTATCAATTCAACTAAAACCTCTTTGATAATTACCGAGGTATCCGTCTCATCATTGAGCATTAAATTACCCATATCAACAACTGTCGACTCCCAGTTACCAATGTGAAGCACATAAAGCTGCCGTCTCATGTCATCCAATACCGATTCTGTCTGTCCGTCGAGAGCATCTTCGCTACCGGGCACTCCTATGATCGCAATTGATTTTTTTAACAATGAAGGTTCTTTGTCAATCGTATATTTTTTGATGTACTGACCCAACGAAGTATCCGGCAAGTCATCACAATACGCTTGTAAGTCTAAGGAAATAGGACTGAAAAAATTTAACAAATACTCCATTGCTTGATCATCTTGTGCTGAGGTAAAAATCGCACGGGCACAAAAGTATAAAAAATTGTTTTTTAAATTATTTTATTTTGAGTAATTCTTTGGCTTTTTTCAAGTCTATAGCATCAAGATCTGTATCTTTAGGCAATTCCAACTTCTTTTTACCACTGATTAATTTAAAACGTCCCCACCTTGCTTTTTCTATTCTAATATCAGTATCCGCATAAGTCTTGACCACTTTTTCCCGCTCTTTTTTGAGTTTGGCTTCTATCAAGGTTTCAATATCATCTTTACTCAAATGGTCAAAATCATATTTTTTGGACACATTGATAAACATATCGTTCCATTTGATAAATGGACCAAAACGCCCTTTACCTTTTTGAACAGGTAAACCCTTGTATTCTGCAATGGGTTCTTGTGATTTTAGTTTAGCCTTAATGATTTCCAAAGCCTGGTCATAGTCCACTTCCAAAGGATCAGTATTTTTAGGTAAAGAAGCATAGAGTTTATCCCATTTGACAAACGGGCCAAAACGACCATTGGATACTAAGACGTCTTTGTCCTTGAATTGACCAAGAGTCTTGGGCAGTTCAAATAATTTGAGTGCTTCTTCCAGTGTAATTGTCTGAATAGACTGATCTGCGTTTAAGCCGGCAAACTCCGGTTTTTCTTCTTCAGTTGCCTCGCCCATCTGTACTACAGCACCATAACGGGCCAATCTGGCAAATACTTTTTTACCCGATTTGGGATCAACACCCAACAGACGCTCTCCTTTTTCTCTATCTGCATTTTCTTTGACTTCGTTGATGTTCTCATGAAAAGGCTGATAGAATTCCTTAACAACAGATGTCCATGGTTTGTTACCTTCGGCAATATCATCAAACTCTGTTTCCAGATGTGCCGTAAAACCATAATCCATCACATGCTTAAAGTTTTTGACCAAAAAGCCGTTGACAATCATTCCTATATCCGTTGGTACAAGTTTACCTTTATCGGCACCGACCGTTTCCTCAGCTTTTTTGGTGGAAATCTCACCTTTATTAAGTGTATAAACCACATAAAATCTGGTTGTCCCGCTCAATACCGGTTTCTCCACATAACCTCTATTCTGAATGGTAGAGATGGTAGGCGCATAAGTAGATGGTCGTCCTATGCCCAACTCTTCCATCTTTTTGACCAACGAGGCTTCTGAATAACGGTAAGGCGGTCTTGAATAACGTTCTGTGGCACTGATATAATTCACATTCAACAAGTCTCCTTGAGTTAACTCCGGTAATAAACCTGAGTTTTCAACCTGCTCTTCATCGTCTTTTCCTTCGATATACAATTTTAAAAAGCCATCGAATGTAACTACTTCACCCTGAGTTCTAAACAGGTGCTTATTCTTATCATTAGCAATGGTAACTGTCGTGCGCTCCAGCACTGCATCACTCATTTGCGACGCAATGGTACGTTTCCATATGAGGCTGTATAAACGGTTGTGGTCATAACCCATCTCAACTTTCTCCATAGATAAATTGGTAGGTCTGATAGCTTCGTGCGCCTCTTGTGCACCTTTGGTTTTGGTACTGTACACGCGTTTTTTGGTGTAATTTTTTCCAAACCGGTTTTCAATAACTTCTTTTGATAAGGCTAAAGCTTCATTGGATAGGTTAACACTATCCGTACGCATATAGGTAATCAAACCTTGTTCATACAACTGTTGGGCTACACGCATGGTCTTCCCTACAGGAAAATTGAGCTTTCTGGAGGCCTCCTGTTGTAACGTAGAAGTGGTAAAAGGTGCCGCCGGTATTCTTTTAAACGGTTTTTTCTTCAGGTCATCAACTTTGAACACAGCATCCTTACACGTCTCCAAAAAGTTTACGGCTTCTTCTGATTGTTCAAAATCTGTAGTCAGTTTTGACTTAAAAGTCTGTTTATCGGCAGTCAAAAATTCAGCATCGACTCTATGGGTACGGACGGGTTCAAAATTTCTTATGTCATTCTCCCGCTCCACAATCAATCTAACGGCAACAGACTGCACCCTACCGGCAGACAGTCCGCTCTTTATTTTACGCCACAATACCGGAGACAGTTCATAACCTACCAAACGGTCCACAATTCTTCGGGCTTGTTGTGCATTGACTAAGTTGTAATCAATTTGACGTGGGTTTTCTACAGCTTTGAGGATAGCATTCTTTGTGATTTCGTGAAAAACAATACGTTTTGTTTTATTCTCATCTAAATTTAACTGTTCAAATAAATGCCATGCAATAGCTTCTCCTTCCCTATCCTCATCACTGGCTAACCAAACCACATCAGCTTTTTTAACATTGTCTTTTAAGGATTTTACCACCGATTTTTTGTCTTTTGAAACGACGTATTTCGGTTTAAAATCATCAATTATATCTATCCCAATGTCCTTTGAAGGTAAATCTGCAATATGTCCGAAACTGGAGACTACAGTAAAATCTTTCCCTAGAAATTTTTCAATGGTTTTTGCTTTGGCAGGTGACTCAACAATCACTAAATTTTTTGGCATAATAGTATCATTTACTTAAAATAATGTTTGATTGAAATCCCTTTATTTAAACCAATAGATTTTTAAAAACATTATATAATGTATATTGTAATTTGGAGGGCAAAAATATATTTTTTTCCCTAACTATCCGAAAATTTGCCTTGTTATATACCTAAATCATTGAGTATGAGCTTATAAATTTTACCCCAAAAAGACACTGATTTTAAGTAAAGGTAATTCCTGCTGTAATTAAGTCCCTATTTTGATCATATGCCTCGCATGATTACCGGACAATCCCCTTAGCTATACTTTTGCGATGAAAATGTACTGTATATTATTTGTTCAAAGTCTTAACATATTTATGAACTGTATAATCTTTTGCAAGTCTTTGCTTTTTCTTAAAACGATGCCAGGTGATACGTACAGTCTGAGGTGACACCCCCAGAAGAACGGCTATTTCTGAAGACGACAAATCAAATTTTGATAAAAACAACAATCTGGCTTCTGAAGGCGTAATCTTGTCTATAGCCATTACTTTAGTGAAATAATCAGGGTATATACTCTCAAAGTTTTTCTTAAAATCAATCCAATCATCCAATGTGAGAATCTTCTTCTGTTGAAGTTCCTCAATAATCCGTGCTTTTTCCTTGATACTATTTAAGCTTTTCCATTGTTCAATCAGCAGATCTTTATCAGACATACGTTCGTTGAGGCTCTTTAACGCCACATGAGCCTTACGGATTTCCTGATCTTTTTGTTGTTGATCAATATTATGTTTTCTACGGTTATAAAGATTAACCAACACACTAGTTAACACAATCATCAATATTAAGCCAAAGAGCAATAAAAATTTGACGGTACTCCACTTCTTATGTCGCTTATTCTTTTCGGTTTCGGCATCCAAAATCTGACGATCTACTTTTTGTTGTGCTCTAAGCAGAAAAAGAACATCATATTTATCATAAACAGTCCTGTAAGCCATGTACAAGGAATCCTGATACTGATGCGCCAATTCAAACTGCTTTTTTTTATAAAACAGTTTTTCCCCGGTTTTGTAATAATCAATATACAATTTCTCCCAACCGGCCTGTTTGATGTGTTTTTCTGCCCGCTTAAAATAACTTTCAGCTGTAGTAAAATCATCTAAAGCCGTATAAATAGAGCTCAGATCAATGGCGGCACTTGTCGCTACACCATAATCCTCATATTCCAAAGCGTTTATCATCTTATTGTTAATTAATGGGATCGCTGCCTCATGTTTATTCTGCAAGTGGTAAACACGGCCCATATTTCCTCTGGCAATGAAATAACGTAAGTCGTCATTTGGCAAAAAGGGCGTCTCTAATGATTTTTTAAAATAATACATGGCAGAATCTGTCCTGTCGATTTCAAGATAAGACAAACCAAGACTATTTAATGCTGTCCAGTGACTTTTCCAGTTCAACTTTTTGATAGACGAGCGCTGCGATTTTTTCAAATATGTTATAGCGGTATGATAATCCCTGAAGTCATAAAAAGCCCGGGCAATATCATTATAATGCTGCTTCCAGAAGGGAAATGTTTCAGGATCTAACTGCTGTAAGAGGTAATCAGCCTTTAAATAGTATTCAAATGCCAACTCATAGTTCTGAATAGTTGTCCAAATAATAATCCGCCAATGTTTTGGCTGCCCGCTCCTCCAGATCTATGATTCCTTCTACCTTTGACTTATGAATTACTTTATGAAGACCGGATATCACAGCTTTATCCCCCGTACTTCCCCATGTTTTTTTACAATTGAGTCGTATATAATCTGCTTCCAGATCCAGCACCTGATTATCATACTTATCTGCAAGAGACTTAATCAGTGAAATTTCTTTTGCCACATAGGAATCATCGTGCTTTATAAATACTTGTCTGATAGAATCAAACGCCATATTTCTATGCCATACACCTTTTTCATCCAGAAGAGATTCATATTGGGCATAGCCATTATATGCCAATATAGTGAACAATAAAATCAAGAGTCTTGTTCTCATGAATATAACAAATGCCTTTTCATCTTCACCGGTAAAATTAACATTTTTTAACAAATAATCCATATTAAATTACCAAATAAATAAGTTTTAAGTTAAAAACATTAAAAAAACACAACTACATACACGTTTTTAACTGATGATTAATCAATACTAAAAATCATCTTAACAGCAAAGGAAATATAAGAGATTGCACAACGTTATAATATTGATAATTAGATAGTAATTCAAAAAATGCGCACTCAATTTATACTTGTATTTATATTTACGATGTTTGCTTCTTGTCATCCAGAACTTAAGACTAATCAAAGTACAGGGAAAAAATTTATAAATAATGATTTTCAAAACATCTTAGACTCTTCAAAAGTTAAAGGGACAATCCTAATCTTTGACTTTAACAATAAAACATACTATTCTAATGACTTCAGTGAAGCAGCTAAAAGCGCCATACCTGCATCTACTTTCAAAATTCCTAATTCAATCATTGGGCTTGAAACAGGTTTATTGAACAACGAACAATCAATTTTTAAATGGCGCGGTGATAAAAGAGCTTTTACTATGTGGGAAAGGGATTTGACGCTCAAAGATGCTTTCCAAAAATCTTGTGTTCCCTGTTATCAGGAATTAGCCAAAAGCATAGGGGTTAAAAGAATGCATAAATATTTAGCTGAATTGAATTTCGGGCAAATGATTGTTACCGCTAAAACTATAGACAATTTTTGGCTAACAGGTCAATCCGGCATAAACCCTTTTCAACAAATAGATTTTCTTGTAAGGCTTTACAATAACAAATTAAAAATTTCAAAATCAACCCATGCTACACTTATTAATAT
>PDQD01000008.1 GCA_002747695.1 Flavobacteriia bacterium | reverse complement strand
TGAATTTCAGGATGCAAAGGTAACATCTGAGCCGTTTCATACATCAAAGGGTAGATCAGCTTAAAAGTCTTAAAAAAACCATGCAACAGCAAAACCGTCTCTACCATCTGACGGATGTCAAGCAATTTTTCACCCTCTATAAAAGTGTTTTCAATTCCTAACAGATGCAGAGATTTGTCAATCGCATTAAATTGATGTCCCGGAATCTTGTTATTATGCGTATATGACTTGAGGTATTCATCAGTCTTACCCAAAGTTTTAACCAACACATCATGTGTTCTAATCGGTTGGATTAAAGCAATTTTGTCTTTTCCTTTTCGGGTAACCGCATAGTCCTGAAGTTGGGTTAACACTTCATTAAACTCAAGATCTTTCAGCGTATGTTTTGTGATATACATATATTCTCAATTCAACAGCAAAATAAAGAATTTATCTTAAATTAGTCGCAAAGAATTTTATTATGCACGTGCAAATAGAACAAGGTTGGCAAAAGGTCTTAAAAGATGAATTTGACAAACCTTATTTCCAAGCTTTAACCGACTTTGTAAAGTCTGAATACCAACAATATACATGCTATCCGGCAGGCAAAAATATTTTTGCGGCATTTGACACTTGCCCCTGGGATCAGGTCAAAGCCGTCATCATAGGTCAGGATCCTTACCACGGTCCGGGACAAGCCAATGGTTTATGCTTTTCCGTTCATCAAGGCATTGCACACCCGCCCTCTCTGGTGAATATCTTTAAAGAAATAGAAACCGATCTGGGTTTACCTTATCCTCAAAGCGGCGATTTAAAACCCTGGGCAAAACAGGGCGTATTACTCATCAATGCAACGCTGACCGTAAGGGCACATCAAGCGGGTTCGCACCAAAATAAAGGTTGGGAAACCTTTACTGATGCCGTCATTGAAAAACTATCTACCCATAAATCACATCTGGTATTTTTACTTTGGGGGTCCTACGCCAAAAACAAAGGACGTTATATCGATACAAATAAACATCGGGTACTGACCAGCGGTCACCCCAGCCCATTGAGTGCTAACCGCGGATATTGGTTTGGCAACAAACATTTTAGCCGGGCTAATGAATATTTGGCATCACAGGGATTAGCGCCTATAGATTGGAAGCTATAAGAGAATCTAAACAAATCGACTAAAATGTATCTGATGCTTGCGCATTAACTACTGTCGTATTGGATATACGTCTATATTTTCATGTGTTTGTGATTTGTACATTTCTTATAATCTATTAGTTGTATTTTTGTTTTTCACTGTAACAAACGTAAAGTTCATTAATAATTGTCGCTCAACTCCGGGCTTCGATCTCATATCTCATGTTTTAAAATCACTGAGAGTATAGTCCTCATCAGCATAACGAATCTAAAAAAGGTCTTAGACCTTTTATCTCCGTGTACTCCGTGCGCTCCGTGGTGTTTTTACAGTTCTTACATTAAGCACCTTATGGTGCTTTTTATTAATAACCACAGAGAACGCAGAGGACACAGAGATTAAAAAAATCAAAGATTTTTCCCGCAGGACGCAATACTCGGTAATACCTGAATATCAAGTCATTGACTCATCTTAAAACAAGTTGACCGTTTTGAACTGTTCAAAACGACATAGTGTATAGCACTTATCAGCACAACGAATCTAAAAAAGGTCTAAGGCCATTTATCTCCGTGCACTCTGTGTGCTCCGTGGTGTTTTTTTACAGTTCTTACATTAAGCACCTTAAGGTGCTTTTTATTAATAACCATAGAAAACGCAGAGAACGCAGAAATTAAAAAATCAAAGATTTTTCCCGCAGGACGCATGACCTTGTAATGTCAAATATCAAGTCGTTGGCTCATCTTAAAACAAGTTGACCGTTTTGAACTGTTCAAAACGACAAAGCATATAGCACTCATCAGTACAGCAAATCTAAAAAAGGTCTAAGGCCATTTATCTCCGTGCACTCTGTGTGCTCCGTGGTATTTTTTACAGTTCTTACATTAAGCATCTTAAGGTGATTTTTATTAATAACCACAGAGAACACAGAGGACGCAAAGCTTAAAAAAATCAAAGATTTTTCCGCAGGACACATCGCCCTGAACACTCCCGTCTTTCGTCTTTGGTCTTCCGACCAGATAATCATCCCTCTGTGTTTTTAATGATGATTTTAAACGCGTATGTTTCATTTTATCCTACGATAAAATTATTTATCTTTACATTTGATAACCAACCAAAGAACCTTTCAATGAAATATTCAGCATTCCTGTATATCTTCTATTTTCTATTTCCTGTTTTAATCATTTATGCCACCCAAAAATCCAGTTTATTAAAACGTATCGGAGCCGTAGTATTGGCTTATATTATAGGCTTGTTAGTCGGGAATATCGGTTGGTTACCCAGACCGAGTGACAACTTCAGGACACTATTGGCTGAAAAAAGCTTTTTACCGGATGAGCAGGTTCGGGAAATGATAGCCGGCGGACAATTGATTCCCTATGATCTGTTGTATAATAAACTGGCATTTGTTCAGGACAGTATTATCTCTGTGGTTATTTTGTTGGCCATTCCTATGTTGTTATTCTCATTGGACGTCAAAAAATGGTTATGCCTTGCCAAAGACGCACTTAAATCCTTGGCATTGGCTTTAATTTCCTTGCTGATTGTAATTTTCTTAGGGTTTTTCTTACTCAGGGATTTCATTCCTGAAGCCTGGAAATTAAGCGGTTTACTTGTAGGTGTTTATACCGGTGGCACACCCAATCTCGCAGCCATAGCCACGGCTCTTGAGGTCAACCCTAACCTGTTTATTCTGACCCATACGTATGATCTGATACTCGGCGCCTTTTTATTATTATTCCTGATGACTATCGCCCAACGGGTTTTTAACCTGTTTTTACCATCTTTCAGTGAAAAATATGAAAACCACCATGATTTAACAGATGTTACCACCGAAGATATTGATGATTTTTCAGGGATGTTAAACCGGAAAACTCTATGGGGGTTGACCAAAGTATTAGCCGTAGATGTTTTGATTGTTGCTATAAGCGTTGGGATAGGTTTTGTTGTTCCGGAGTCGGCGCGAATGGTGACGATTATATTATTGGTTACAACAATAGCTTTGACCTTATCTTATTTTACGAATATCAGTAAGACAGATAAATCCTTCCAATTAGGCATGTATCTCATCATCATCTTTTCATTGGTTGTTTCGTCTATGGGAGATCTACGACAGATGTTTAGCATTGATTTTCTACACCTCTTCTTGTTTGTATTAATTGCTGTGGGAGGCTCTGTCATTATTCATGTATTGCTATCCAAACTGTTTAAAGTTGACAGTGATACCACCATTATCACTATCACAGCACTCACCTACTCACCGCCGTTTGTTCCTGTAGTTGCCGGAGCTTTAAAAAACAAACACGTTATTATCAGCGGTCTGACTGTGGGAATTATAGGTTATGCCTTTGGAAATTATATGGGAATTATGGTTGCGTATGTATTGAAGTTATTCTGAAAAACACATCAGTTTTCTCTTATAACCTCTACAACACCTTCTACTTTCTTAAGGTTTTTAATCAGGTCATTGAGTTGTTCCTGATTCTTAACACTAACTCTGATATGCCCTTCAAAATAGCCTTCATCACCTTCTAAGTTTATTTTATGAATATTTACATTCATGGTATTTGAAATCAATAGGGTGACATTATTGGCTATACCGACATTGTCAATACCGGAAATCTTAAGATTGACTTTAAACTGACGTTGGGTAGAATCAATCCATTTGGCTTTCATAATACGATAGCCGTATTTGGCACGCATGTCCACAGCGTTTGGGCAATCATCACGATGTACTTTTATCCCGTCATTAATAGTAATAAAGCCAAAAACTTTATCTCCCGGAATAACATTACAGCACTTCGCCATGGAATAGGAAAGGTGTTCTTCGTCTTTACCAAAGACCAATAAATCATAATTGTTAGTTACTGTATTATCATTTAGAGTTGAAATCTTGGGCTTTGAACGCCTGATACGGTTTTTGAAATATGACATAAAGGCATTGCTCTGTTTAGAAGCAAATTCCTTAAGTTCAGTATTGGAAATAGCACCGTTACCTACCCGGAAAAACAAGTCTAAACTCGTCTTCAGTTTAAAATAGTTGACCAAATCATTGACCGTTTTTTCACTGTAGGTAATCTTAAGTGATTTTAATTTACGTTGTAAAATTTCTTTGCCTTCTTCTGCAAGGCGTTTTTCATCTTCTTTGAGAGAATTCTTTATTTTTGAACGTGCCCTTGAAGTTACAGCGTAATCTAACCACTGTATTTTGGGTTTCTGGTTCTGCGATGTGATAATTTCTACCTGATCGCCACTACTCAACTCTTTGGACAAAGGCACCAATTTTCCATTGACCTTGGCACCTCTACACTTATTACCTACTTCAGTATGGACTGCGTAAGCAAAATCAATAGGTGTAGAACCTTTGGGTAAACTCTTAATTTCCCCTCCCGGTGTAAACGTATAAATCTCCTTGGAATACAGATTGAGTTTAACACTTTCCACAAAGTCCATAGCGTTAGCATCTGTATTCTCCAGAACATCTTTGAGTTTGTTAAGCCAGGTTTCTATAGTTGTTTCCCGTTCTTCTCCGTGTTTATATTTATAATGCGCCGCATAACCTTTTTCAGCGATTTCATCCATCCGGTCAGAGCGTATCTGCACTTCTACCCATTTCCCTTCGGGTCCCATTACCGTCGTATGCAAGGCTTCATAACCTGTGGATTTAGGCTGGGTCATCCAGTCTCTCAAACGCATAGGATTTGGGGTAAAACACTCGGTAACAATAGAATATATTTTCCACGCATCGTGACGTTCATCCTTACTTTCCGGGGAAAAGATTATTCTTATGGCAAACTTATCATAGACCTCATCAAAACCTACACCTTGGGTAAGCATTTTCCTTCTAATGGAAAAAATAGATTTAGTACGGCCTTTAATTTCAAATCTGAAACCTTCTTTATTCAGAGAATCACTTATAACATTGGAAAACTCCTTGATATAATTATCCCTATCTTCTTTACTTTCCTTTAACTTGTTTGAAATATCCGCATAAACATCCGGTTCGGTATATTTCAACCCTAAATCTTCCAGTTCTGTTTTGATGGTATATAATCCCAAACGGTGAGCCAGTGGTGCATAAATAAATAAAGTTTCAGAAGCAATACGGGATTGCTTGTCTGCAGGCATATGCTCCAGGGTCATCATATTGTGGTAACGATCGGCTATTTTGATGAGAATAACCCGTACATCATCATTGAGTGTCAACAACATTTTGCGGTAATTCTCGGCCTGTATAGACATCGTTTCCTTCTTGAGATTGGAAATCTTCGTTAAGCCGTCAACAATGGTTGCTATTTTATCTCCAAACTCACTTCTGATATAATCTAAAGTATAATCCGTATCCTCTACAACATCGTGTAACAGTGCCGCTGCAATAGATTTAGCCCCCAGACCTATATCATTGGCCACTATCTTTGCCACTTCTATAGGGTGGTAAATATATGGTTCACCGGACTTACGCCATTGGTTGGCATGGGCTAAAACTGCTAAATCAAAAGCATTACGAATCAACCTTTTATCATCATCTGACAATTCTTGGTAAGAGTCCTGTAACATGGCTTTATAGCGCCTGGCCAGATCCTTAGGATTAGTGAGTATTTTAGTATTTTCAACCATTGACGTAAAATAAATAAATTTATTTCATTTAACGAATTTTTAAGAAGATTTTTTATCCTCAAATTTATTGGGCTAATAAATCATCCAATAAACGTCTGGTTTTTTTGGTATTCCAGTCTGCACGACCGGCATCCACTACTATTTGTCCTTGTTTGTCAATTAGGAATGTTCTGGGAATCGTTTGGGTTTCAAATTCAGGTAAAGGCTGTGTATAATTGTTGTAAACAGGTAGCGTAAACGCTTTTTCAGTCATAAAGGGATTGACTTTATCCGGTGTGTCAGAAGTAACCAGTATAAAAACAACTTTGTCTTTGTAATCCTCATACAAATACTGTAAAGAAGGCATCTCGGCTACACAAGGCATACACCAAGTCGCCCAGAAATTGACAATAGCAACCTTACCTTCTACGGCTTTAAAATTAAAATCTGTTGTATTGACACCTTTGAGTTGCCAATCGTAATTGGTTAACGTTACACGTTTCTCCACTGCCACTGTACGGGGTGAGAAAGATAAAAACTTTAAAAAATACACTCTGGTCTGTGGAATCAGGAGTAAAGCAATCAATACACCAAAGATAATGTTACTCACCCATTTTTTAGTTAATGCCATATATATAGTTTGTTATGTTTTAATAGTTACCCGGCATAAAACCCATAATACTTATGGGGTTATAAATTAACAGGCTGACAAGCCTAATCTATACCATGCCAATAAAAATATAAAAAAGGGATAAGTCCTGCAATGGCTTATCCCTTTTATTAAAAATTGTATTTAAAATCTATTCTTCAGATTTACCCTCAGCCTTAGGAGCTTCTTGAGTAGTCTCTTCAGATTTTGTTTCTGCAGGTGCAGCATCAGCTGATTTAGATTTTCTACGACGACCTCTACGTGTAGATTTTTTCTCTTTACCTGATACATAAACATCGTTGTAATCTACAAACTCTACCATTGCCATTTCAGCGGCGTCTCCTTGTCTGTTACCTAATTTGATAATTCTAAGGTAACCACCGGGTCTGTCGGCTATTTTTACAGAAATGTTTTTGAACAACTCTGTAACCGCATATTTATTTTTCAAATATTGAAAAGCAACACGACGGTTGTGGGTAGTATCGTTTTTAGATTTTGTGATTATGGGTTCTACATATTGTCTCAATGCTTTGGCTTTAGCCAAAGTTGTATTGATACGTTTATGCTCTATAAGTGAACAGGCCATATTAGCCAACATGGCTTTTCTATGGGCTGATTTTCTTCCTAAATGATTAAACTTTTTTCCGTGTCTCATGGGTGCTTATTTAGATTCGCATTTGAGCGAATATCTGCATTAATGTGTTATAAAATTTATTCTTTATCCAATTTATACTTTGATAAATCCATTCCAAAAGTCAGATTTTTGGCATCTACCAATTCTGATAATTCAGATAGTGATTTTTTACCGAAATTTCTGAATTTCATCAAATCACTTTTGTGGTAGGATACTAAATCTCCTAAGGTCTCAACTTCTGCTGCTTTAAGACAATTCAAAGCTCTTACAGAAAGTTCCATATCAACCAATTTAGTTTTTAACAGTTGACGCATGTGAAGTGATTCTTCATCATAAGATTCTGTTTGTGCTACTTCGTGAGCCTCAATTGTTATACGTTCATCAGAGAACAACATAAAATGTTGGATAAGAATTTTGGCTGCTTCCGTTAAAGCATCCTGAGGATTGATAGAACCATCGGTTGTAATATCCAAAACCAATTTTTCGTAATCGGTTTTTTGTTCAACACGATAATTTTGAATCTCATATTTAACCAATTTAATCGGTGTAAAAATAGAGTCCGTAAAAATGGTTCCCAAAGGCATTCCTGATTTCTTATTCTCATCAGACGGTACAAAACCTCTACCTTTTTCTATGGTAATATCCATATGTAACTTGACATCTTTATTCAAGTTACAGATAACTAAATCCGGATTTAAAACTTCAAATCCTGAAATGAAGGTTTGAAAATCACCGGCTGTAATCACCTCTTTTTTGGATAGTACAATGTTTACGGTTTCATTTTCTACTTCATCTATCTGGCGTTTGAAACGTATTTGTTTCAAATTAAGGATGATATCTACTACATCCTCTACTACTCCCGGAATAGTTGAAAATTCATGTTCTACACCTTCAAACCGTACAGATGTGATGGCAAACCCTTCAAGGGAAGACAACAACACCCGTCTTAAGGCGTTACCAATAGTCAAACCAAATCCTGGCTCTAAAGGTCTGAATTCAAACTTACCTTTATACTTATTGGATTCAATTTTTACTACGGTATCCGGTTTCTGGAAATTTAAAATGGCCATGTTTGATAGTTTTTCTTTATTATTTAGAATACAACTCTACGATAAACTGTTCGTTGATATTCTCTGGAATCTGAATACGTTCCGGTATTTTTACAAATGTACCTTCTTTCTTTTCATCATTCCAGGTGATCCAATCATAAACATTACTGTGGTTAGCCAATGAATTGATTACAACTTCTAATGATTTTGATTTTTCACGGACGCCAACAACATCCCCTTCTTTTAAAGAATATGAAGGAATATTGACGATTTCTCCGTTTACAGTAATATGTCTGTGAGATACCAATTGGCGTGCACCTCTTCTGGTTGGTGCAATACCCATACGATATACGACATTATCAAGTCTTGATTCACATAATTGTAGCAATGTTTCACCGGTAATACCGCCGGCACGTCTTGCTTTTTCATATAAATTTCTGAACTGTCTCTCTAGAATTCCGTAGGTATATTTTGCTTTTTGCTTTTCTTTAAGCTGAACAGCATATTCAGATTTTTTGGAATGTCTTCTAGAATTTCCATGTTGCCCCGGAGGGTAATTTTTTCTTTCGAAACTTTTATCGGGACCAAAGATGGGTTCTCCGAATTTACGTGCTATTTTTGTTTTGGCACCTCTATATCTAGCCATAATAAAAAAATTAAGCAGTATATGATTATGAATTAAGGCTTAGTGTTTAATCCTCCGATAATCAAAGTATATACTGCGGGTTATAAATAATTATACTCTTCTGCGTTTTGGTGGACGGCAACCGTTGTGCGGCATAGGTGTTACATCAACAATTTCGGTGACTTCTACACCGGTATTGTGCAACGCTCTAATAGCAGATTCACGACCGTTACCCGGTCCTTTGACATAAACTTTAACCTTCTTCATACCGGCATCAAACGCTACTCTTGCGCAATCTTCAGCGGCCATTTGAGCAGCATAAGGCGTATTTTTCTTAGAGCCTTTAAAGCCCATTTTTCCGGCGGAAGACCAAGCTATAACTTCGCCTTTCTTGTTAGTCAAAGAAATGATTATATTATTGAATGATGCATGAATATGTGCTTCACCAATAACGTCCACATGTACCTTACGTTTTTTTTGAACTGTCTTTTTTGCCATACTATCTATTATTTAGTTGCAATTTTTTTGTTTGCAACTGTTTTACGTTTACCTTTTCTCGTACGTGAGTTATTTTTGGTTTTCTGTCCGCGTAAGGGCAATCCAGTACGATGACGAATACCTCTATAACATCCTATATCCATAAGACGTTTAATATCCATACGGATTTCAGAACGTAATTCACCTTCGATTACAAATTTTCCTGCTTCTTCACGAATTCTTGAAATTTGCTCATCAGTCCATTCTGAAACTTTGATGTTTTCGTCCACTTTGGCATTGCTCAATACTTTTTGAGCTCTGCTTTTTCCTATACCAAAAATATAAGTTAAGGCAATAACGCCTCGCTTATTGTTAGGAATGTCTATACCTGCAATTCTAGCCATAATTTATCCTTGTCTTTGTTTGTTTCTTGGAGTTTTCTTATTAATCACGTATAATTTCCCGTTACGACGAACAATTTTGTCGTCTGAGGATCTTTTCTTAAGGGATGCTCTTACTTTCATTGTATCTTTAGTTTTTTAGTATCTGTAAGTTATTCTGGCTTTAGTTAAATCATAAGGACTCATTTCCATTTTCACTTTATCACCGGGTAATAATTTGATATAATGCATACGCATTTTACCGGAAATATGTGCTGTAACAACGTGTCCGTTTTCTAACTCAACTCTAAACATAGCATTTGATAATGCTTCTGTAATGACACCGTCTTGTTCTATTGCTGACTGTTTAGCCATATAACTTAAATTTTTGCTCTTCTTGTTGTACTATTTTTCATCAAGCCATCATAGTGATGGTTTAACAGATATGCATTGATCTGTTGGATCGTATCAATGGCAACCCCAACCATAATGATCAAAGATGTACCACCGTAAAATAACGCCCAGTTATCCTGGATACCAAATTTAGACACTATAGCAGGGAATATTGCTATAAAGGCCAAAAATATAGATCCCGGTAGTGTTATTCTGGATAGAATGGTATCTAAGAAATCTGCTGTTGCATGACCGGGTTTGATACCTGGTATAAATCCGTTACCACGTTTTAAATCATCTGCCATCTTATTGGTAGGGATAGTAATCGCTGTGTAAAAATAACTAAAAATAATTATCATTATCGCAAATACTACATTATACCAGAATCCAAACATATTTTGGAACGGTAAACCTATGGCTTTGATGGTCTCATTGTCTGCCTGAGCTAATAGTCCGGGTACAAACATCAAAGCTTGTGCAAAGATGATAGGCATTACACCGGCAGCATTAAGTCTCAAAGGAATATAATCTCTGGCATTACCTACAGATTTAATATTACCTATGACAGAACGTCTTGCATACTGTACCGTTACACGTCTTATAGCCGTAACAAGGAATACAGTTGCTACAATCACGGCAAACCACAATACAACCTCTAGTAAGATCATAATCCATGCACCCTGACTGGCTGCCAGTTTTGAATTGATCTCATTGAAGAATGCACTTGGGAAACGCGCGATGATACCTACCATGATGAGTAGTGAAATACCATTACCAATACCTTTATCGGTAATCTTTTCACCTAACCACATGGCAAATATTGAACCTGTTGATAATAAAATGATAGAAGAAATATAGAATAAGCCGGTATGACCCATCATAAAGGCAGATTCAGGGATACCAATACTTCCTAAACTAGCCACATAAGCCGGTCCTTGTACCAGTGTTATCAAAATCGTTAACCAACGGGTAATTTGATTTTTCTTATTTCTACCACTTTCCCCCTCTTTATCTAACTTTTGTAAATAGGGAACTGCCAATCCCATCAATTGCACAACAATAGATGCAGATATATAAGGCATTACACCGAGTGCCATAACCGATGCTCTGGAAAAGGCACCACCGGTAAAGGCATTGATTAAACCTAAAAGTCCTCCACCTTTATCGGTATGAGAAATACTGTCTATTGCATTAAAGTCTATTCCCGGTAAAGAAACCTGAGCCATAAAACGGTACACAGCCATAAACCCTAAGGTTAATATTAGCTTGTTCCTTAGCTCTTCAATCTTCCAGATATTCTTTATGGTCTCGATGAATTTGTTCATACTAATTATAATTCTGTTGCTGTACCGCCTGCTTTCTCAATAGCTGCTACGGCAGAAGCAGTAAATTTATGTGCTGTTATATCTAATTTGGCTTCAAGAGTACCTCTTCCTAAAATTTTCACCAAATCGTTTTTACTGACCAATCCATTGTCAATCAATGTTTGCTGGTCTACTGTGTCCTTGATTTTGCCATTGTCAACCAATGCTTGCAAAGTATCAATATTAATGCCTTTGTAAGCTACACGATTGATATTTTTAAAACCAAATTTTGGAACACGTCTTTGCAAAGGCATTTGACCTCCTTCAAAACCTTGTTTTTTGGAGTAACCTGAACGTGATTTGGCTCCTTTATGTCCTCTTGTAGATGTACCACCACGACCGGATCCTTGTCCTCTGCCTATACGTTTTCTTGACTGTGTAGAACCTTCTGCAGGTCTTAAATTGTGTAATTCCATTGTCTTATCAAATATTAAATTTCTGTTACAGAAACTAAATGTTTTACTTTGTTTACCATACCCAATATTTCAGGGGTTGCTTCGTGTTGTACTTCCTGATTGATTTTTTTCAATCCCAAAGACGCCATAACTTTTTTCTGGTTACCCGGTCTTTTGATAGTACTCTTCACTTGTTTGATTAATAACTTGGCCATATCCTTTCGTTTTATCCTTTAAATACTTTATCCAATGAAACCCCTCTTTCTTTGGCAATCATTGCAGGGCTTCTCAATTGTAACAAGGCATCCATAGTAGCTTTTACCACGTTGTGCGGATTGGATGAACCCTGAGATTTTGACAATACATTGTGTACCCCAACAGATTCCATGACCGCACGTACAGCACCACCGGCGATTACTCCGGTACCACTTGAGGCAGGTTTAAGGAATACTCTGGCACCACCAAATTTACCTTTTTGTTCATGTGGTAAAGTTCGGTTTTCAATAGGAATACGTACTAAGTTCTTTTTAGCAGCATCTATAGCTTTTGAAATAGCTGTGGATACATCATTTGATTTTCCTAAGCCGTGACCTACAACACCTTCGCCATCACCAACGACAACTATGGCAGAAAATCCAAATGTTCGACCTCCTTTAGTCACCTTTGTAACTCTTTGCACACCAACTAGGTGATCTTTTAATTCTAACCCACTGGGTTTTACGCGTTCTACGTTACTATAATTTTCGTACATATTCTATGACTTAAAATTTTAATCCTCCTTCACGAGCAGCATCAGCTAAAGCTTTTACTCTACCGTGGTATAAATAACCATTTCTATCAAATGCACAAGTCTCTATACCGGCTTTTTGAGCTTTTTCAGCCAATAATTTACCTACGGCTGTTGCAATCTCAGTTTTATTACCTTCGGACTGTACAGATTTTTCACGTGATGAAGCTGCAGTTAATGTTTTACCGTTAACGTCGTCAATCAATTGAGCATAAATTTCTTTATTACTTCTGAAAACACTCAATCTTGGTTTAGTCGCAGTGCCGCTTACCACTTTACGTATTCTCTTTTTGATACGTACTCTTCTTTGTAATCTTGTTAAACTCATAATTCTAGTTATTACGCTGTTTTACCTGCTTTTCTTCTCAATTGTTCACCGACAAATTTCACACCTTTACCTTTGTATGGTTCAGGTTTTCTGTAGGAACGTATTTTGGCGGCAACTTGTCCTACCAATTGTTTATCATAAGAAGATAATTTAATAATAGGATTTTTACCTTTTTCTGAAATGGTTTCAACTTTTACTTCATCAGCAATTTGCATGACGATATTGTGTGAAAAACCAAGTGCTAATTCTAGCCTTTGTCCTTGATTGGATGCTCTGTAACCAACCCCAACCAATTCTAATTCTAGAGTGAAACCATTGGTTACGCCTTCTACCATATTATTGATTAAGGATCTGTATAAACCGTGTTTAGCTTTTACAGGTTTAGTTTCTGAAGTTCTGGTTAAACTTAATACACCATCTTCTATCTTAACATCCATATCACTGACGACCTGTGACATTTCTCCTAATTTTCCTTTGACGGTCACCACGTTGTCTTTGACTTCAACTGTAGTTCCTTCCGGAATTGTTATGGGACTGTTACCTATTCTTGACATTGTTTCAGTTTTCTGTGATTAATAAATGTAACACAATACTTCTCCACCTACGTTTTCAGCTTGTGCCTGTTTGCCGGTCATTACTCCATGCGAAGTAGAAACGATGGCAACACCTAAACCATTTAGTACACGTGGCATTTCGTGGGCTCCAACATATTTTCTCAAACCGGGTGTACTCACACGCTTAAGTTTTTTAATGACGGGAACGTTAGTGTTCTTATTGTATTTTATTGCTATTTTGATTTTCCCTTGTTTGTTGTCTTCCAAGAACTTATAACTTAAAATATAACCTTGATCAAATAAGATTTTGGTTATTTCTTTTTTAAGGTTAGAGGCTGGTATTTCGACAACTCTGTGCCCTGCATTCATGGCATTTCTCAACCTGGTCAAATAATCTGCTATAGGATCTGTAATCATCTGTTAAATTTTTATTGTTATGAATTACCAACTTGCTTTTCTGACACCCGGAATAAGACCTTTGTTTGCCATTTCTCTGAACATCACACGTGAAATACCAAATTGTCTCATGTATCCTTTGGGACGACCTGTTAATTTACAACGGTTGTGTAATCTTACCGGAGATGCGTTCTTTGGCAATTTTTGCAAAGCTTCATAATCGCCTTCAGCTTTTAGAGCTGCACGTTTTGCTGCATATTTATCTGCCAATTTTTGTCTTTTTACCTCGCGGGCTTTCATTGATTCTTTAGCCATATTCTTACTTTTTAAATGGTAATCCTAATGATTTTAATAACGACATTGCTTCTTTATCAGTCTCAGCCGAAGTCACAAAAGTAATGTCCATACCATTGATTTTGTGAACTTTGTCTATATTGATTTCCGGAAATACGATTTGTTCCTTGATTCCAAGATTATAATTTCCTCTACCGTCAAAACTTGTGGTTTTAACACCGTCAAAATCTCTTACACGTGGTAAAGATACGGTGACCAGACGATCTAAAAATTCGTACATCTTGTCTCCTCTCAAGGTAACCATAACACCGATGGGCACGCCTTTACGAAGTTTGAAACTCGCCACGTCCTTTTTAGAAACTGTTGTCAATGGTTTTTGACCGGTGATTAAGGTCAATTCTTCCACGGCATAATCGATTAATTTTTTATCGGCCGTAGCTGCACCCACTCCTTTACTGACCACTATTTTCTCCAGTTTGGGTACTTGCATGATGCTTTTGTACTGAAATTCTTCTCTCAGTTCGCCCATCACACGTTCTTTGTATTCTTGTTTAAGTCTTGGAATATAACTCATCTTTAAATTGCTTTGTCAGATTTTTTTGAAAATCTAATTTTTTTACCGTTTTCCATTCTATATCCTACACGTACCGGTTTCCCGTTTTCGACCAACATCATATTGGAGATATGAACAGGTGCTTCCATTTCCTCAATACCACCTTGTGGATTTTGAGCGCTTGGTTTTCTGTGTTTAGAAACCATATTGACACCTTCTACAATTGCTGTTTGTTTTGCAATGTTGACTTTTAGAACTTTACCGGTTTGACCTTTACTCTCCCCGGAAATGATCTGTACGGTATCGCCTGATTTGATTTTTAATTTTGCCATTTCGACTTCCTGTTATTTATAGTACCTCTGGTGCCAGAGATACGATTTTCATAAATTTCTTTTCTCTCAATTCTCTTGCGACAGGACCGAATACACGGGTTCCTTTCATCTCTGAATTGGCATCGAGAATAACACACGCGTTATCATCAAAACGAATGTAAGATCCGTCTTTACGTCTTACTTCTTTGACTGTTCTTACGACAACGGCTTGAGCTACCTGACCTTTCTTTACAGTACCGTTTGGTGTTGCATCTTTTACTGTAACAACGATTTTGTCACCTATAGATGCATATCTCTTTTTGGTACCGCCCAATACTCTGATGAGTAGTACTTCTTTAGCCCCTGTGTTGTCGGCTACTTTTAATCTTGATTCTTGCTGTAACATGATTATTTAGCTCTTTCTAAAATTTCTACTAATCTCCATCTTTTTGATTTACTCAAAGGACGGGTTTCCATAATACGTACTTTGTCGCCTTCATTACACTCATTTTTGGCATCATGAGCAACGTATTTTTTAGTATTCAATACGAATTTACCATACAAAGGGTGTTTCATCCTTTTGGTCTCAGATACTACGATAGACTTATCCATTTTGTTACTGGATACGATACCGATACGCTCTTTTCTTAAATTTCTTTCTGACATCTGTTTTCAGTTTAAGATTCTTGTAAATCTCTATTAGTTAATTCCGTTGCAATACGTGCAATGGTTTTTCTCATATCTTTGATTTGCATAGGATTTTCCAGAGTGGTCACAGAATGTGTGATTTTCAACTCAGCAAACTCCTTCTTCAATGCAACCAATTTGTCTTGTAAATCGGCTGTGGATAATTCTTTAATATCTGACTTCTTCATGATAATTCCTTAATTATGCGTTATGATCAAATTGGGGTGCAATAATAAACTTGGTTTTTACCGGAAGTTTTTGAGAGGCCAAACGTAAGGCTTCTTTGGCAACTTCTAAAGGCACACCGGCAACTTCAAACATGATTCTTCCCGGTTTAACTACGGCAACAAAATATTCTGGTGCTCCTTTACCTTTACCCATACGTACTTCTAAAGGTTTTTTGGTGATAGGTTTATCCGGAAATATTTTAATCCACAATTGCCCTTGTCTCTTCATATAACGGGTAGCTGCCACACGAGCCGCTTCTATTTGTCTAGAGGTGATCAAGTCCTGCTCTAGTGCTTTGATGCCAAAAGAGCCATTTGACAATCTATGACCACGCCCTGAATTTCCGCGCATGGCTCCTTTACCCTTCTGTACTCTACGATATTTTACTCTTTTTGGTTGTAACATTTTAATTCAATTTTAAAAAGTTATTATCTTCTACGTGACCCTCTGCCTCTTTTCTTGTCTTTACCTTTAGAATCTGATTTTAGATTCATACCGACCATGGGAGATAAATCTCTTTTGCCGTATACTTCACCTTTCATGATCCATACTTTGATACCTATTCTTCCATATGTAGTATGGGCTTCGACTAAGGCATAATCTATATCAGCTCTGAAGGTTGATAATGGAATACGGCCGTCTTTATAAGTTTCTGAACGTGCCATCTCAGCACCGCCAAGACGTCCTGAAATCATTACTTTGATTCCTTCTGCATTCATTCTCATGGTATTTGAGATGGCCATTTTGATGGCTCTCTTATAAGAAATCCTGTTTTCTATCTGATTGGCGATATTATTGGCAACTAATTTAGCATCCAATTCAGGTCTTTTGATTTCAAAGATGTTGATTTGAATATCCTTACCGGTGAATTTCTTAAGCTCTTCTTTCAACTTATCAACTTCCTGACCACCTTTACCAATAATTATACCAGGTCTTGCCGTAGTAATAGTTATGGTTACTATTTTTAGGGTACGCTCTATGATAATCTGAGATACACTGGCTTTTGCCAAACGGGCATAGAGGTATTTTCTTATCTTATCATCTTCGGCTAATTTGTCTCCATAATCGTTACCACCGTACCAGTTTGAATCCCAACCTCTGATGATCCCTAATCTGTTTCCTATTGGATTTGTCTTTTGTCCCATGTTTTTAACTTAAATTTTTAGCCCCTAATTTAATAGTCACGTGATTTGAACGTTTTCTGATTCTGTGTGCACGACCCTGAGGTGCCGGTTGAATACGTTTTAACATACTTCCACTATCTACAAATATCTCACTGATATATAGTCCGTCTTCTTCCAGATTACTTTCAGGAAATTTAGCTTGCCAGTTAGCGATAGCAGACAACAACAATTTTTCTAAATTGGTCGATGCTTCTTTGGTGCTAAATTTCAACACCTGTAAGGCCTTATCAACTTCCATACCTCTAATCTGGTCGGCTACCAACCTCATTTTTCTAGGTGAAGTAGGTACGCCTTTTAATCTGGCAGAAACCTGAGTCTTGCGGGCTTCTTTACGTGCTTCAGCGGCTTGTTTTTTTCTGGCTCCCATGTTTTATAATTTATTTTTTCTTCTTATCTGCACCGTGACCTCTAAAGGTTCTGGTGGGTGAAAATTCTCCTAATTTATGTCCAACCATGTTTTCTGTAATGTAGACCGGTACAAATGTTTTCCCATTGTGTACAGCAATAGTCTGACCTACAAAATCAGGAATGATCATTGATGCTCTAGACCAGGTTTTTACCACAGTCTTTTTTCCTGATTCAATGTTTTGTTGAACTTTCTTCTCTAATTTATAATAGACGTAAGGTCCTTTTTTCAGTGAACGTGCCATTCAATTAGTGTTTTTTAGTTTTTCTGCGTTCTAAAATATGCTTGTTACTCGCTTTAGTCTTAGAACGGGTTTTAAATCCTTTAGCCGGAATTCCGTTTTTAGATCTTGGATGTCCTCCGGTAGCTCTACCTTCACCACCTCCCATGGGGTGATCAACAGGGTTTTTAACTGTTGCTCTCGTTCTTGGTCTTCTACCTAACCAGCGGCTTCTACCGGCTTTACCCGATACGATCAACTGATGGTCAGAGTTTGAAACAACACCGATAGTAGCTTTACAAGTAGCTAATACCATACGGGTTTCACTGGAAGGCAATCTCAATATGACATATTTACCTTCTTTAGCAACGAGCTGTGCAAATGTTCCTGCACTACGCACCATCTGTGCACCGTGACCCGGACGTAATTCCACACATGATACTGTAGTACCCATCGGCATATTGCCCAGTGGCATGGTATTTCCTACATTTGGTCTTACTTTATCACCAGAGATGACTTCCTGACCTACCTGTAACCCTGCTTGTGCTACAATATATCTCTTTTCTCCATCTGCATAATGCAATAAAGCGATAAACGCTGTTCTATGCGGATCATACTCTATACTTTTTACCGTAGCAGGTACACCATCTTTATCTCTTTTGAAATCGATGAGACGGTAACGTTTTTTGTGACCACCACCTTTGTATTGCATGGTCATTTTACCACGGTTGTTACGACCTCCGGACCTTTTATTCGGTTTGAGCAAGCTCTTCTCCGGCTTATCAGTGGTCAATGCGTCGTATTCATTGACTACTCTAAAACGCTGACCCGGTGTAATTGGTTTTAATTTTCTAACAGACATTTCTTGTTAGTATTATAGGTTGTTATAAAAATCTATATTCTGTCCTTCTGAAAGTTGAACGATGGCTTTTTTGTAACCACCGGTTTTTCCCGTTACGACACCTTTCTTAGTGTACTTGGTCTTTCTTTCAAAATGGTAATTTATGGTGCGAACACTCTCTACATCTACACCATAAGTATCTTCTACAGCTTTCTTGATCTGCAACTTGTTGGCTCTCTTGTCTACGATAAAACCATAACGGCTGTAAAGTTCGCTTTCCAACGTCGCTTTTTCTGTTATGATTGGTTTAATTAAGATACTCATAGTTCTACTATTTGCTTAAATTTTCTTGAAATCCTTCTAAAGCACCCTCGAAAAACACAATTTTTTGCGCGTTCATTACATTGTAAGTGCTTACAGATGAGTTATTTACGATTTTGACCCCCTTTAAATTGCGTGCCGACAAATATACATTATTATTCTGTTCATCCAACACAAATAAAGATTTTTTATCTTCAATATTCAAAGCTTTTAATACGGCTTTGAATTCTTTGGTCTTAGGTTGCTCAAAATCAAAGTTTTGCACAACTACTATTCCGTCATTCTTAGCGGCCAAACTCAAAGCTGATTTACGAGCCAAGCGTTTGGTGTTTTTATTCAACTTGAATGAATAAGAACGTGGTCTTGGTCCAAATACGCGTCCACCACCGACAAACACAGGTGATTTGATACTACCTGCACGTGCTGTACCGGTACCTTTCTGACGTTTGATCTTACGTGTACTACCGGCGATTTCACCTCTTTCTTTAGCCTTGTGCGTTCCTTGACGTTGATTGGCCAAATACTGTTTGACATCAAGATAGATGGCGTGCTCATTTGGCTCTATACCAAAAATGTCATCAGAAAGCTCTACAGTCTTTCCGGTATCTTTTCCTTCTATATTAAAAATTGGTATCTTCATGGTATTTCTCTAGTTTTATATAAGAGTTTTTGTGTCCCGGAACAGCACCTTTTACGATAACTAAGTTTTTCTCAGGGATAACTTTCAATACTCTTAAGTTTTGAACTGTCACTTTTTGTCCACCCATTCTTCCTGCCATACGCATTCCTTTGAAAACACGTGAGGGATAAGATGAGGCTCCAATAGAACCGGGTGCTCTCAATCTGTTATGTTGACCATGAGTAGCTTGTCCTACACCGCCAAAGCCATGTCTTTTAACTACCCCTTGAAATCCTTTTCCTTTGGATGTTCCGGAGATGTCAACAAATTCTCCTTCTTTAAACAATTCTACTGTAAAAACATCACCCAGTGTAGGTTTGTTTTTAAAATACTTGAATTCCAAGACTTTTCTTTTAGGAGAAGTACCGGCTTTTTTAAAGTGACCGGTCAGTGCTTTGTTGGCAGCTTTCTCTTTTTTGTCATCGAAACCAAGTTGAACAGCATTATACCCGTCAACCTCTTCGGTTCTGACTTGGGTAACTATACAAGGACCTGCCTCTATAACCGTACAAGGGATGTTTTTCCCATTGTCGTCAAAGATACTGGTCATTCCTATTTTTCTTCCTATTAACCCAGACATTTGTATTTAGATTTGAGATTTGAGATTCTAATGTTGAAATTTGTTGTAAACAAAATCAATGTACCTCAACCTTATTATTAATTAATTATACTTTAATTTCTACTTCAATACCACTTGGTAATTCCAGTTTCATAAGTGCATCAATCGTTTTTGATGATGAACTATAGATATCAAGTAATCTCTTGTAAGAACTCAATTGGAATTGTTCTCTTGATTTTTTATTGACGTGTGGCGAACGTAATACCGTATAGATTTTCTTATGAGTTGGTAACGGAATAGGGCCATTGACCACAGCACCGGTACTCTTTACGGTTTTTACAATCTTTTCAGCCGATTTGTCAACCAAGTTGTAATCGTAAGATTTTAATTTTATTCTTATTTTTTGACTCATCTTGTTATGATTTTATGAGTGATATCAATTATCCTACTGTTTTTTCAATAATTTCTTCGGCAATATTCTTAGGTGTTTCCGCATAGTGTGAAAACTCCATAGAAGATGTCGCTCTACCTGATGATAAGGTACGTAAGGTTGTCACATAACCGAACATTTCTGATAAAGGTACTTCAGCTTTGACAACTTTAGCTCCTGCACGATCAATCATGTTGTTCACCTGACCTCTACGTCTGTTAAGGTCACCTACGATAGATCCCATGTATTCTTCCGGTGTTACTACCTCCAATTTCATGATAGGCTCTAATAAGACGGCACCTGCTTTTTTGGCAACTTCTTTAAATCCTATTTTGGCAGCCAATTCGAATGATAATTGGTCAGAGTCAACTGCGTGGAAAGAACCGTCATTAAGGGTCACTTTCATACTGTCAATCTCAAATCCTGCTAAAGGACCGTTTTTCATCGCTTCTTTAAAGCCTTTTTGTACAGAAGGGATAAATTCTTTAGGAATATTACCACCTTTTACATTGTCTTCAAATTGCAAACCTTCTGCATCAGAATCAGCCGGCTCAAGATCAAATATGATATCGGCAAATTTACCGCGACCACCGGTTTGTTTTTTGTAAACCTCTCTGTGTGAAACTTTAGACGTAATGGCTTCTTTGTACTCAACTCGCGGTTGACCTTCGTTCACCTCTACTTTAAATTCACGCTTGAGACGGTCAACAATAATCTCAAGGTGTAACTCACCCATTCCGGAGATAATTGTTTGTCCTGAAGCTTCGTCTGATCTTACCTGGAATGTAGGATCTTCTTCAGCCAGCTTGGCTAAAGCTACACCTAGTTTATCAACATCAGCTTTAGTTTTGGGCTCTACAGCGATACCGATAACCGGTTCAGGGAAAGACATTGATTCTAAAACGATAGGGTGTTTTTCATCACATAATGTATCACCTGTACGGATATCTTTGAAACCTACAGCTGCACCTATATCACCTGCTTCAATCGCATCAATGGGTTGCTGTTTGTTAGAGTGCATTTGGTAGATACGTGAGATACGTTCTTTTTTACCTGAACGGGTATTAAAGACATAAGACCCCGCATCCAGTTTACCTGAATATACTCTGAAGAATGCCAAACGACCTACATAAGGATCAGTAGCAATTTTGAATGCTAATGATGAAAATGGTTCACTGACATTAGGCTTTCTGACCTCTTCTTTCTCAGTATTCGGGTTCATACCCTTAATAGCCTCAATATCGAGTGGTGATGGCATATAACGCATCACAGCATCAAGCATTGCCTGAACACCTTTGTTTTTGAAGGCTGACCCACACATCATAGGTATGATTTTCATATCTATAGTGGCAGCTCTTAAGGCAGCTATGATTTCGTCTTCAGTAATTGAATTCTCGTCTTCAAAGAATTTTTCTAATAATTCATCATCGTATTCTGCAACTTGCTCGATCAATTCTGCACGGTACTTTTCTACATCTTCGAGAAGGTCAGCAGGAATTTCAATTTCTTCATAAGTCATACCCATATCGGCTTCATTCCAAACAATTGCTTTTTTGGAAATCAAATCCACGACACCTTTGAATTGGTCTTCGCTTCCTATAGGTACTTGTAATGGCACAGCATTTCCACCCAACATTTCCTCAATCTGATTACATACATTAAAGAAATTAGCACCCTGACGATCCATCTTATTGACAAATCCTAATCTGGGCACTTTGTATTTATCAGCTTGACGCCATACTGTTTCAGACTGTGGTTCCACACCGTCAACAGCACTAAATAATGCTACCACACCGTCTAATATCCTCAATGAACGCTCTACTTCAACAGTAAAGTCCACGTGACCCGGTGTATCTATTATGTTAATAGTGTACTCATCATTGTGATAGTTCCATTTACAGTGTGTAGCTGCAGAGGTAATGGTAATTCCACGCTCCTGCTCTTGCTCCATCCAGTCCATAGTAGCAGCGCCATCGTGGACCTCTCCTATCTTATGACTTACACCGGTATAGTAAAGGATACGCTCTGTAGTGGTAGTTTTTCCGGCATCAATATGCGCCGCAATACCAATATTTCTCGTATATTTTAAATCTCTTGCCATGTAATGTTATGCTTTATAATGTGAGAATGCTTTATTGGCATCTGCCATTTTGTGCGTATCAATTCGTTTTTTAACTGCGGCACCTTCTTCTTTTGCGGCAGCGAGAATTTCAGCAGCCAACTTTTGTGCCATAGTTTTTTCGTTTCGTTTTCTTGCGTATAAGATCAACCACTTGATAGCCATAGAGACTTTACGGTCGGGTCTTATCTGCATTGGAATCTGAAAATTCGCTCCCCCTATTCTACGGGTGCGGACTTCTACCTGAGGCATAATATTGGACAAAGCGTCTTTCCAAACCTCAAGCGATGTCTTTTCTTCATCGGTTTTCTTTTGCTCAACAATATCAAGGGCTGAATAAAAAATGTCAAAAGCGACAGATTTCTTTCCGTCCCACATCAAATTGTTGACAAAGCGGGTGACCAATTGGTCGTTAAATTTCGGATCCGGTAACAGAATCCTTTTTTTCGCTCTCCTTTTTCTCATGTTGAAAAAAATTAATATAGTAGCATGATAGACTCTTGCATGAGCTATTGCATTAGTTTAATAAAAAGCACAGAAAAAATCTAAAACTACTGAGAATTGTTATAATTGTGTTCTTTCGTCGTCAGGTTTTATTTTTGCTTTGGTCGTTTAGCACCATATTTTGAACGGCGTTGGGTTCTGCCTTCTACGCCGGCAGTGTCCAATGCACCTCTCACAATATGATACCTTACCCCAGGCAAATCTTTAACCCTTCCACCTCTAACTAATACTATCGAGTGCTCCTGCAAATTATGTCCTTCTCCGGGGATGTAAGCGTTTACTTCATTGCCATTAGTCAATCTTACCCTTGCTACTTTACGCATAGCTGAGTTAGGTTTTTTAGGCGTTGTAGTATAAACACGTGTACATACACCACGTCTTTGTGGACATGAATCCAAAGCAGCCGATTTACTCTTCTTAGTTGTTTTGGCTCTTCCTTTGCGTACTAATTGCTGTATGGTAGGCATACTGTATTTTAGATTATACTTAAATATTTATTATTCTTTCCCTTATTATAAGGGTCTGCAAAAGTAAAAATATTTTTTGAATAACCAAAAGTTTTTTAGCTTTTATCTTTACATTTCTTAAAACCACTTTACAAAAAGCCGTTTTTTGGGGTTTCTACCTGTTCTTTAGCGGGTTATTTAGGGTGTTGTTATGTTTTTACAGGATTTAGGGAGCACTACTGTAATTGCACGACTTTTACTAATGCTTAACGTTCGTTTACGGGATAAACTATTTTTGGGAATTACAATGTCTTAGGGATTTTCTATTAAGCCTTTTTGTAAATTTGTGTGCTTGTTAAGCTACAACCTTTTTTTTCAACTTATTAAATCACTTATAGTAAATTATAAATTTCTTTTCTATCGAATGCGTTCATTCAATTATTATATAAACAGTTATATTTCATCATCTAAAGAACAAACAGTTAATACAATTAAGAATTTAGTAAAAGATGATTTTAAAAACGTAGATTGCTTTATTATTAAAAGTTCACAAGGAAATGGAGGAACTCATTTATTACAAGGTACATTTGAATTGTTAAAAGAACATAAGAAAAAAATTGCTTTTTATAATGCAGAAAGAGTTTTAACTGAGCTTAACAAGAATAAAAAAGAGTTGGAATCATATTTTTTAGAACATCAATATGTCGCTATCGATGACTTTCAATTGTTTTACTTTAAAAATTTCCCAAACACACAATTTTGGATAGAAAATTTATATGATAAATTATTAATAAATAAAAAGAAGCTATTATTAACTTTAACAGAGAACAGTATTAATGAAATTAATATACCAAACTTCCTTTTTAAAGGAAAGATTAAAACAATAGAATCAGATTACCCATTAGATAAGAAATCTGAGATTATCGAAAACACATTCAAAGAATCACAATCTACTATAAACCCAGAGATTTTTAAATACTTGATTTCACAAAATTTCCCATCTGTTAGATTCCTCAAGAATATCTGTATTTCAATTATAGCAAAAACAAAAAATGACAATAAAAACATTGGAACAATGAATCTTAACGAATTCAAGAATTTATACCAAAAATACATTGATATTATATACAAATAATCTATCTAAAAAAACACTTTATTCAAATGGTTAGATATAGTAATGTCAAAAATTCTTATGTTGTTTAGCATTCTTCGTTAATAACGAGTATTAAATACATAAAACAGATTCCACACCTGACAAAATTAATGTAATCACTTTTAAGACTAAGATAAACATATATAAATCAAATAAACATTCAGAATCAAGAAAAAGCCTATTTTTATTATATAAACTGCTTATAGCCCTGAATCAATGAAACAAACAGGAAAAACAAATGAAATTCAAAAAAATATCCGAATTGGGCAACAGATATTTGAAAATATACCAAGTATTGTACGACCGAATTGGGCTGGATTAGTTTTATCCAGATTTGATAGATATTTAGTTCGAGTACCTTCTGAGATTACTGAACTTTATGAAATAATTGAAAATAATTGAAAATAAACCACTATGGATTTGAAATCCATAGTTTAACTAAAGAATGAAATTCTTTCTGTACGTAGCTACTCTAATATCCAGTTTCCTTTCTCTGAG
>PDQD01000045.1 GCA_002747695.1 Flavobacteriia bacterium | reverse complement strand
GTATCAGGTCGCACCGGTTTTGGACTTTGAACACGATCCGACAATGGATTTGCCCTACGAGTATAAAGACAAATTACCGCATAAAGAACCCGAAATCAAAGTTGACCGGGCATACAACCCGTTTAAGGATAAAAACCAACCATCATGGGAGGCGCTTTACACCGATGTAAAAGATAGCTCGCATGAATTTCCGGTCAATGACCATACAACCGAAACGCAAGAGCTTTTTGTCGATGAGCAAACGACTTATCACAAAACTCAACAAATACAAAACAAATACATCCTAAGTACCATAAAATCCGGGTTGGTATTTATCCATCAAAACAGGGCGCATCAAAGGATTCTCTACGAGGATTTTTTAACCAAACTATCAGCTCAAGACAGTTTGCAAAGTCAGCAGTTGTTATTCCCTGTACAGATTGATTTTGATCAGAATGACATCAGAACCCTCAAAACCACCGTAGAATATTTGATGCAAATCGGTTTTACCTTTGAAACTATTCAAGAAGACCATATTATTCTCAATGGATTACCAGCAGGATTAGATGAAACCCGGGTACAACAATTCTTAGAGCATGTGATAGAAGCGACCCAACAGGATACCTTATCAGAACAGGATGCTATGATTGACGTCTTGGCACAATTATTAGCCGGTAGTTCTGCAGTAAGGGTAGGACAAACGCTTGACCCCAAAGCTCAGGAAGCTCTGGTGGATAATCTTTTCAATTGTAAAGAACCCCATATTTCCCCATCCGGTAAACCCAGCTTTACCACATTAACCATAGAAGATATAGACAAAAGATTATGATGAGATTAACAGACACCGTCAAACACCTGATTATTATTAACGTCATTTTTTTTATTGCCGGCATGGTAAGTCCCGGACTCCGCGAAGTGCTCTACACCAAACTGGCTTTGTTTTTCCCTCAAAACCCCAACTTTGCCCCCTGGCAATTTGTAACCCATATGTTTATGCACGGGAGTTTGATGCACTTGTTTTTCAACATGTTTGGACTGGCTATGTTTGGAACCGCATTGGAAGCCTTATGGGGTAGAAATAAATTTTTAGTTTTCTATTTTGCCACAGGAATTGGTGCAGGTTTAATTTACACACTGGTCAATTACTGGCAGTTTAATCAGGTATTTAATGACATTCAGGCTTTGGGTTATTCTCCTTCAGAGATTTATGATTATCTAAATGGTAGCCAGTATCCTACCATCTGGAACAATCAGATAGGTGAAGGAAGTGTTAATAGTCTGTTTCAAACTTATAAGACAAGTGCCGTAGGGGCATCGGGTGCCTTGTACGGTGTTTTGGTAGCATTTGCATTTAAATATCCCAATGCAGAATTGGCACTTATATTCCTACCCATTCCGTTTAAAGCCAAATATTTTGTCCCGGTTTTAGTTGCTCTGGACTTATTTTTAGGTTTAGGCGGCGGACAGTCTATTTTTGGCGGTTATGGTACCGGTATAGCTCATTTTGCCCATGTGGGTGGTGCTTTAATCGGCTATTTATTGATGCTCTATTTCAGAAAACATCAGTTTCAGCGGTGGGATTGAACCGAAGATTAATGAGAGCATGAGGCGTCATGAATGAGATTTAAAACGCAGCTTTTAGTTTAAGAAAGACGGTAATTGATTTATTACACATGACAAACAGGTAACCACAAAACCATAACCAAACAACAAACACCAACAGGTAAAAAAGGGTTTTTATGTTAACTATTCATCCCCAATTCAAATTGGACAACAAGGCTTTTTCTAAGCCGGGCACTTTATTGGATGAAGTGAAAACCAACTACCCCGACGATTACGATTTTCTCAAAGCGCTTTTATATGCCAAGAGCATTGATGTCCAAACCTCAGGTTCTACGGGACAGCCTAAAATAATCACACATACAATACAGGCGTTACAGAAAAGTGCCGAAGCTACCGGCAAATATTTTGATTTAAAACCCGGAACCAAAGCGCTACATTGCTTGTCGTCAGCATTTATAGCGGGCAAAATGATGTGGGTAAGAGCACTGCACCTCGGTTGGCATTTGACAAGAGTGTTACCCGAAGCCAATCCTTTGCAAAACATCCCCGACCATTTTGATTTTGCTGCAATGGTACCACTCCAAGCACAATCGTCTTATGAACAATTAGAGCAGATTAAAACGCTTATTATCGGCGGTGCGCCTTTGAGTAGCGTTTGGGAAGAAAAACTGGCAAGACTCAATACAGCTGTCTATCTCACTTATGGCATGACCGAGACTATAACCCATATTGCTGTGAGAAACTTAAAACAAAGCAATGCTGTTTTTGAGACTTTGCCGTCAGTAATGATAAATCAGGATAACAGAGGCTGTCTGACCATAGATGTACCCTACATCTCTAATCAAACATTTGTAACCAATGATGTAATTGACCTTATCAACAGCACAAGTTTTACATGGTTAGGCCGTTATGACCACGTGATTAACACCGGTGGTATCAAGATCTTTCCCGAACAAATAGAGCAACGACTGCAACCTTATATCTCCTACCCGTTTATCATCTCTTCTATTGCAGATGAAACTTTAGGCGATAAGATGGTTCTGGTGATAAATTCCAAAGCATTTGACATAGATCTTAATCATTTGTCGCAGCAGGCAGGATTGTCAGCTTACTACCAACCTAAACAAGTTGTTTTCATGACAGATCTCCCATTAACAGCCAACGGCAAAATAAAAAGAAATGATGTAAAATTAAAAGTCAATAAATTATACTTATAACGATATTATAATAGAAAATGAAGAATCCTTGCCAAAACATGAGCGTATTGATAGATTTGTAGTATCAACAAATCATTAATAATCAAAATATTACCATTATGAACAACACAATAGGATTAGACATCAAAAAAGCAGAAACATTAGCGGGTATGCTCAACGACCTTTTGGCCAACTACGAAGTTTTTTATCAAAACCTGAGACATTTCCATTGGAATATCAAAGGCAAAAAATTCTTTGAATTACATTTAAAATTTGAAGAATTCTATACTGATGCATTCAACAAAATTGACGAAATAGCAGAGCGTGTACTTACCTTGCAACATGTGCCCTTACATACTTACGAAGATTACCTGGCCAAAAGTGATATAAAATCAGTCACAGCAGATGCCGTGGATGAATCGTCTGTTAAAACTATTGTTGAACATTTTTCTATCCTTATCAGCAAAGAAAGAGTTATATTAGACGTGGCGTCTGAAGCCGGAGATGAAGGTACTGTTGCCCTGATGAGCGATTATATTACAACAACTGAAAAAACCGTATGGATGCTCAATGCATTCTTAGGTTAAATAAACATATAGAACAGAAACCATTTATTAATTATTAAATTTTAAAACTTATGACTAACAACGAAACTCAGGGAATTCCATTACTCGGTGATGTATTTCCAACCATGACTGTACAAACAACCAAAGGTGAAATCAACTTACCCGATGATTTTAAAGGCAAATGGTTTGTATTATTCAGCCATCCGGCAGATTTTACGCCTGTATGTACCACTGAGTTTGTGGCTTTTCAAAAAAGATACGATGAATTCAGAGCACTCAATACAGAATTGATTGGTTTGAGTGTGGATCAGGTATTTGCACACATCAAATGGGAAGAGTGGATCAAAGAGAATATAGGTGTACAAATAGAGTTTCCTATCATAGCCGATACCGGAGCTGTCGCAAACAAGTTAGGTCTTGTTCATCCGGGTAAAGGAACCAATACCGTAAGAGCCGTATTTATTGTTGATGCCGATTCTAAAATCAGAATTATGCTTTACTATCCACAGGAATTGGGTAGAAATATGGATGAGATTTTACGTGTCGTAAAAGGCATGCAATACTCAGACAACAACAAAGTGGCCATGCCGGCCAACTGGCCTAAAAACGACATGTTTGGAGACAATGTGATTGTACCACCTGCCACTACAGTTGATATGGTCAAAGAAAGAAAAGCTGCCGCTGATAAAGGTGAGATAGAATGCCTTGACTGGTGGTTATGCCACAGACCAATGAAATAATACATTTTAAATTATTTTTTCAAACCTGCGGGTGGCTCAAAAAGCCACCCGCTTTTATTTGTTTAAATTTTAACTTTAGTTTTAAAAATATTGATTAAGTTTGCACGCAATTATTAAAAAACTCATTTTTCATCCACCTCAATAGTAATTGCAATGTCCAAACTCTCTATAGAACAAAAATTTGTAGCCCAAGGTTTAACTTATGATGACGTCTTATTAGTCCCTGCACACTCCAAGGTACTGCCGGCGCAAGTGAACGTCTCATCTCAATTTACCCGTAATATACGTCTCAATGTCCCGGTTATTTCTGCCGCTATGGATACTGTGACAGAAGCTGCGATGGCGATTGCCGTAGCCCGTCTGGGTGGTATAGGTGTTATCCATAAAAACCTAAGCATCAGACAACAGGCCTTAGAGGTGAAAAAAGTAAAACGGGCAGAGTCCGGAATGATTATTGACCCCATCACCATTGATGGTCAGGCCACTGTCGCCGATGTCAATAAAATCATGGCTCAAAATAAAATAGGCGGTATTCCCGTAGTTGACCAATCAGGAGAATTGATAGGTATTGTAACCAACAGGGATTTGAGGTTTGAAAATGATTACAACCGCAAAATTGTTGAAGTGATGACCAAAGACCGATTGGTTACTGTACCGGCAGGAACATCACTACAAGAAGCAGAAGCTATTCTGCAAGCCAACAAAATCGAAAAACTACCGGTGGTCGATGACAACAACAAACTGGTAGGCTTGATTACTTTTAGAGACATCATCAAAGTCAGGGAAAACCCCAATGCCAATAAAGATACTTACGGCCGTTTACGCGTGGCAGCTGCCATAGGTGTAGGTGGTGATGCTATAGAAAGAGCTGAAGCACTGGTAGGCGAAGGTGTAGATGCCCTGGTAATCGATACAGCTCACGGACATACTGAAGGTGTCGTACAAACCCTGAAAACCATCAAAGCCAACCACCCTGAAACCGATGTGGTCGTTGGTAATATCGCCACAGGCGAAGCCGCTAAATTCCTTGTTGAGGCAGGTGCAGATGCGGTCAAAGTGGGTATTGGTCCCGGTTCTATCTGTACCACACGTGTGGTTGCCGGTGTA
>PDQD01000044.1 GCA_002747695.1 Flavobacteriia bacterium | reverse complement strand
GATGCCGTCACGGGTAATATCTTCGTGTTTTTCAATGTATTTATCATCAATAGCCATGGTAAACAGTTGATCCAATTGGTTTTCAAAACGCTCTTTGCCCCCCATCATGTCAATCATTTGGGGGATGTTTTGTGGTATGTACAAACCGTAATTCCACGCATTCCCTTCTATAAATCCTTGGCCGTGTGTGTCCATGGGGTCAAAATCAGGTTTAAAACTGCCGTCAGCCCGTTTAGGTCGCATAAAACCAATGTTTGGGTCATAAACATTTTTGTAATATGTACTACGTGACCTGAAATGATCTTCTGTTTTGCGATCTTCCAGTTGTTTGGCCATCTCTGCAATACACCAGTCGTTGTAGGCATATTCTAAAGTTTTGGAGACGGACGAATGGCTTTTGTCATCGGGTACATAGTGATAGTCGATATAATCCCCCAAGCCGTCAAAATACCGTACACCGGCAGTGTTAACTGCCGCTTGTAAAGCACGCTCCCGGTCGAAGTCACCCACTTGTTTTGCCATGGCATCGGCTATCACAGAAACGGCGTGGTAGCCTATCATACACCAGTTTTCATTAGCATAATGCGACCATACAGGTAACATATGATGCACGCTTTGATCGTGATGTGCCAACATGGATTTGATCATATCATTGTTGCGTTCCGGTTGGATAAGGTTAAATAATGGATGTAAGGCTCTGTAAGTGTCCCAAAGTGAAAAAATACTGTAATTGGTAAACCCATCAGCTTGATGTGTGTTTTGATCCAGCCCTTTATATTGACCATCGATGTCTTGATAGACTATTGGCGAGAGGCAAGTATGGTACAATGCTGTATAAAATGTGATTTTGTCGCTTTCGGTTAAGGTTTGAACTTTTATTTTGCTCAATTCACTGTTCCATGCTGCTTTTGCCTGAGCTTTAGTTTGGTTAAAATTCCAATGCGGTATTTCGGTTTGTAAATTATTTAGAGCACCGGAGGTACTCACGGATGATAAACCGGTTTTGACCTTGATTTGTTCACCTTCTGCTGTGTCAAAATCAAAATAAGCCCTTATGTTTTGACCGGCCATTTCGGGAAAGTTTTTAGTCTCATCAAAACGACGGTAAAAACCATTGTACTTAATGTCGTCGTATTTTTGGTGACCGTAGCTTTTGAATGGTTTAGAGAATTGGATGGCAAAATAAACCGTTCGTGTCCTTGCCCAGCCGTGTGTTTGCCTGTAGCCGGTGATTAAGCTGTCATTTTCTACCCGTATAAACGTCCACACATTTTTATCGTCGTAGTGGTAGATATTGTAAACCATATCCAAAATGATATGGGCTTGATCAGACTTTGGAAACGTGTATTGATGAAAACCCGCGCGGGTAGTAGCGGTGAGTTCTGCTTTGATGTCATAAGAGTCCAAATCAACTTTGTAATAGCCCGGTTCAGCGTGTTCAGTATCGTGAGAAAATCTGCTGTAAAAGCCCTTGTCCTTGTCTTTGGTTGGGAGGGGTTCCAGTACCAAAGGTCCGGTAGTAGGCATGAGTAACACGTCACCCAAATCTGAATGGCCCGTACCGCTGAAATTGGTATGGGCAAAACCTATGATGGTTGTGTCTTTGTGTTGGTATCCCGCACAGTACTCATAGGTGGCAGGATTGTATGAGCCGTCGGGTTTTAACAGGGGTTCAACATTGGTTTGCGGACTGACCTGTACCATTCCGAAAGGTACGGTGGCTCCCGGAAATACATGCCCCATTTTACTGGTGCCGATCATAGGATTGACATAGGAGGTGAGGTTTTCTGTTTTGATAGACATAGATTGTTGTTTTGGCGTTTGCTGACAAGCGGTGACTAAGATTAATAAACTGATGAACAGTAAGGTGTTTTTCATGGTAATCCGGTAATAATAAGTTTCAAAATTAATCTAATAATATAACAGATGCTAATGTCTGGTCAAAGTCTTTTGAAAAGTATGCTGATAAAAGTTTAATTCTCATAAACAATAAATATGGTTTTTTATGCAGGATTTGGGAATTTGGGATGATATTGTAGGGTTTAGGATGTTGAATTAACAGTGAATTAGGTGTGTAGAATAGTTTGAGGTAATATTTTTGGTTTTTTTGTAACAAAGGCTAAAATATACTGTTATATAGATGTCATTAAATGTTATTTTGAGTTATTAAGTTTTGCAAACACTGACCACTGATATTAAGCAACTCATAGAAAGGTGTCAAAAGAAAGAGCAATCGGCTTATTATGCTGTTTATCATTTGTATGCCAAAAGTATGTACAATACGGCTTACAGGATCTTAAACAATACCGGTGATGCCGAAGATGTTATGCAGGAAAGTTTTATCAGGGCATTTGAAAAAATAGGTGATTTCGAATCGGATACAGATTATACAGCACGTCAGTTTGGTAGTTGGTTGAAGCGTATTGTCATCAATAGGAGTATCAATGCCGTAAAGGCTCAAAATAAATATTACAAAGAAGAATTGAGTGTTGTTCCCGATGTTGATGAAGGCGAAGCGTATTCGATATCAGATAAATATGATGTCAATCAGGTGCTGAAGTGTATAAGCGGGTTAAAAGATAAATACCGTATAGCTTTGACTTTAAGTGTGATAGAGGGTTATGACTACAGAGATATCGCTCAAATCATGGGGCTTAGTTATCAAAATGTAAGAACCATAACCAGTCGGGCTAAACAACAAGTTGTAGAACGTTATAAAACGATGGTATGAATACAGCATACGATATATACGATCTGCCGGAAGGGCATTTTGAACGGTTTCAAAAACGCTTGGACAGACGGCAAAAGAAGCCATCCAATTCATGGGTTAGGTACGGTATTGTTGCCGGTTTATTGTTGTTGCTGAGTGTAGGTCTGTTAAGGCCGTTTGTAGTTCAAAACAATGTGAGTACAATGATTCCTGAGTTAAAAGATACACAGGATTTTTATGAGGGTATTATTCAGGTGGAGTTGGCAAATATCCAAAAGAACCAAATGATGGATCAGGAGCAACAACGCATTGTTGATGAAGCTCTTGAACGAATGGAGGCTTTGGAACAGAATTTTGACCAATTAAAAAAAGATTTTAAAGATTATGGGTATAGTAGCCGGTTGGTGGCTGCTATGATAAAAAATTATCAAAAACGTATAGAAGTTCTACAAAAATTAAAAGAAACATTAGATCATCAAAATCATAAACGTCATGAAAACACTACTGTATAGTCTTGTCATTTTGATAGGTTTTAATGCTAACCTATGGGCAAATCCGGAAGCACCGGTATTCCAAAAAATTGAAAAAGAAAAGCGTATAGTCAAAACGTTTAAGGTGTCAAAGGACAACCTGTTGACGGTTGATAACAGGTTTGGCGATGTACATATTGCTACCGGTAATACCGATCAGTTGGCTATAGAAGTGGTCATCACTGCCAAAAGCCGTGATGAAAAAAGCGTACAGGAGAAATTGGATGACATTGATGTAATCTTTTCAAAAAAATCCAACACAGTTTTTGCCCAAACAAAAATCACCGATCACTCCGGATGGTTTCAACGGTTCAGATCCTCTAAAGTAGCCTTTAAGATTGATTATTTTATTGAAATGCCGGTAAGCAATCAACTCAGTATTAGCAATGATTACGGTTTTATTTATATTGATGAGTTGGATGGCCCTTGTACGTTAAACTGTGATTATGGCGGTATAGTCATTGGTCGTTTGAATAATGAAGAAAACGTCATCAATATGGATTATGGGAATAAATCACGCATCAATTATATCAAAGGCGGACGTATCAATACCGATTATTCCAATATAGAAATCTTAGAAGCCAATCAGTTAGATTTAAACGCCGATTATACGGATTGTGATATTGAGGTCGTAGGAACGCTTGAGTTCAATAATGACTATGGAGAAATCAGGATAGGTCAGGCAGATGTTGTTTGGGCAAAGGCGGATTATTATACCCTTGATATTTCCCGGCTCAAACACCGGTTGACGTTTAAGGGGGATTACAGTAATGTTAATGTCTTGAAAACTTATGATCAGCTTGAATCCATAGATATCAGCTCTGATTATACAGATGTCAATGTCGATTTAAATGGTTGTGCAAACTATAAATTCAGCCTTAAAAACAGCTACGGTCGTATAGAATTTAACGGTGTAAAACCTGAGTTTACACGAAAAATTATAGAGAATTCATCCCAGTTTTACGAAGGCTATTCCGGTTCAAAAAATGCTAAAACATCGATCAGGATTGATAATTCCTATGGTAAAATCAATCTCCAATAAACAACAGTATAGAAATACAATTTTTAATTAATACCTAATCCTAATATTATGAAAACGATCAACATTATTTTAGTTGCGCTATTGACAACCATCAGTGTACAAGCCCAGTGGTTTGGGAACAAGCGTGTCAAGGGCAATGGACAACTGAGAACGATAGAAAAGACAGTTTCAGCTTATGATGATATTGCAGTCAGTGGTAGTTTTGATGTCCAACTGTTTAAAGGCAAAGAAGGTGACTTAACGATAAGTATAGAAGAAAATCTGGTTGAATATTTGGATATTAGTATGTCCGGAGAAACCCTGTCTATTGGCTGGGAAAAAGGGGTTAATATATCACACAAAAAACCCATTAAAGTCAGGGTGCCGGTAGAAAATGTAAAGGCTTTAGTTTTAAGTGGTTCCGGTGATATTTCTTCTGACGAAACCTTGACCTTTGACGATCTTAAATTGGTTGTTACCGGCTCCGGTGACATGAACATACCTTTGGAAGCTAAGGCGTTGGATATCAAAGTTACCGGCTCCGGTGATGTTAAAGTGTCGGGTAGTATATCAAAAGGAAATTATGTGCTTACAGGTTCAGGATCTATTCTCTCTGCCGATTGTAAAGCTAAGGATGTTTATACCAAACTTAGTGGAAGCGGTACGGTTAAACTCTGTGCATCAAAGAATCTTACGGCAAAATTGACCGGCAGCGGTTCCATTTTGTATGTCGGTAAGCCTTTTTTTGTTTCTTTTTTTGCGGAAAACCTGTTAAAAAGTTTATAGTATTCTTAAATAATATTTTTTACGTATTGGTGTTTTTTTTGTACGTTTGAAAAATCTTTAAACTATGCAATTTAAGCACCCGGAAATACTCTACTTTTTATTGGCGTTGCTTATTCCTATTTTAATACATCTCTTTCAATTGCAGCGTTTTGTAAAGGTGCCTTTTACCAATGTCGCTTTTTTGAAAACACTGGAGTTACAATCCAGACGCAGTTCGAGATTGAAAAAATGGTTGACCCTGTTGATGCGTTTGTTGGCATTAGCAGCTTTGATAATTGCATTTGCTCAACCCTTCAGTGCTACATCTGATACGGCAAAACCCTGGGAAACCATTGTCGTATTAGACAACTCTATCAGTATGCAGGCAGAAGAGGAGGGGGCAGAATTGCTCAGGAAAAGTGTTCAGGATTTGCTGGAAAACCTGCCGGATAAAGGGACGTTCAGTTTGTTTACCCAAAATGAAGTTTTTGAAAACTTAGACAAAGAACGTTTTAA
>PDQD01000015.1 GCA_002747695.1 Flavobacteriia bacterium | reverse complement strand
TTTGATTTTTTTGATGGTTTTTTTGCCCGTATGTTTGGTGTAAGTAGTCAGGTAGGGGTAGAATTAGATTCTCTGGCAGATATGGTGACCAGCGGCGTTGTTCCGGGACTGATGATGTATAAATTGTTAAACAACCACTATTTGGGATTTGAAACTTTCGACGCTACTAATTTCACACATTATTTGCCGTTTTTGGGGTTTGTGTTGACTGCTTCAGCGGCTTATAGATTGGCTAAATTTAATGCGGAAACACATGAGCACGATGATTTTCTCGGACTACCCACACCATCTATGTCCGCTTTTGTAATGTCAATACCCTTAGTGATTTCATTCACTACACTTCCGGTACTTTTCAAAATTTTTTCAAGCCCGGTGTTTTATATTGTAGCCATTGTGATATTGAGTTTATTGATGAATTCAAATATACCGCTATTGTCTTTGAAATTAAAATCAACAAGATTTGCTGATAATGTAGCATTGTATGTCTTAATTATACTTTCAGTACTATTGTTAGTAGTTTTGAATTTTACAGCAATTCCATTGATTATAGCGCTTTATGTAATATTTTCTTTGGGACATTCATGGACTAAAAAAAATAGTTAGGTTAGATAGAAAAGTCCGATACATGGTTTTTTAATATTTCAGGTATAGTTTTGCTTTGGGATCAAAAACGTTTATAGCGGTTTAGGGTCGTAAAATACGCAGGGGATAATCATTTCTTCCAGCGACACTCCTCCGTGTTGGTAGGTGTTTTTATAATATTTGACGTAATGGTTATAATTATTGGGGTAGGCAAAGAATAAATCTTCTTTGGCAAACACAAATGGAGCGTTGATGGCTGTTTGCGGTAACCCGATGTCTTTGGGATTGTTCACAGCGTAGACGTCTCTTTCCTCGTAGTTGAGGTTGCGACCTGTTTTGTAACGCAGATTGGTGCTAATCTCTTTAGGACCTATGATTTTTGTCGGGTTCTTACAATTGATAGTACCGTGATCTGTGGTCAAGATCAACTGAAGTCCCATGCTTTGCGCTTGTTTAATCATGTCTATCAATGCGGTATTTTTAAACCAACTGAGTGTTAGTGACCGGTAGGCTTTGTCATCATTGGCTAACTCTTTGATGATTTCCGCTTCGGTTTTGGCATGTGAGAGCATGTCAACAAAATTAATGACGACAACTGTCAAGTCGTTGTTTTTGATTGTTTTAAAGTTGTCTGACAGTTTCCTGCCGTTTTCCAAATTCAATATTTTGTAGTAGTCGTGTTTGAAGTTGTATCTCAGGCGTTTGATGTTTTCCGTGAGAAACTCGTGTTCATACAAGTTTTTACCTCCCTCATCAAAGTCACTTTTCCAATACTGCGGATAATATTTTTCCATATCTGATGGCATCAGTCCGGAAAACAAGGCATTTCGGGCGTATTGGGTAGATGTAGGAAGGATGCTGAAATAATCTACTTCCTGTTTCTTCTTATAGTACTTGTTGATTTCGGGTTCTAATACTCTGAATTGATCATACCGCAGGTTGTCAACGACCACTAAAAGAGTTTTCTGGTTCTTGACTTCGGGTAAAATCATTTTTTTTAATAAAGTATGAGACCACAATAGATCATCGTCATCTAACAGCGTTTTGTAATTAGATTTTATAAATCTAAAAAACAGACTGTTAGCTTCCTGTTTTTGATTTTCCAAAATTTCAAGCATCGCCGGTTCATCAGAGTTTTCCAATTGTAGTTCCCAATATATCAATTGTTTATAAAATGAAATCCACTCTTGCCACGAGTTGACTTCTGCTAAATCCATGGCTATTTTTCTAAATGCCATTTGATAATTTGTCGTAGTTTGTTCAGATACTAAACGCGAGTGATCAAAATTCTTTTTCAGGCTCAGTAAGATTTGGTTAGGGTTGAGCGGTTTAATCAAATAGTCTGTGATTTGCTTTCCAATAGCCTCTTCCATAATATTTTCTTCTTCACTTTTGGTAATCATAATAACCGGAAGATTGGGCTTTTTTATTTTCAGTTGGGATAAAGTTTCCAGACCACTCAGACCCGGCATATTCTCATCGAGAAAAACAACATCAAAGGCTTGTTTATCTATGGCTTCCAAAGCATCTACCCCATTAGAACAGGTTTCGACGCTATAGCCTTTGTTGGTTAAAAAAATAATGTGGGGTTTTAAAATGTCAATTTCGTCATCAACCCAGAGAATATGAATGTTTGCCATGGTATTTGTTTTCAGTTTAATACTAATTACAACGTAAATATAATAGATTTATGTCTGTAATTAACCTAAAAATTTGTTATAAAATCGTAAGTTTGACACACAAACGATAAGAAACGGGTTTACAGACTGACTTACACAATTAACCAATCAATTTGAGGTGGCAAATTTTGAACGCATACAAGAAAAATTAGGCATTTTAGCCGATGCAGCTAAATATGATGTGTCTTGCTCCTCCAGTAATGGTAAAAGAACAAACACAACCGGAGGTCTTGGTGATAGCTCCCGATCAGGTATTTGTCATACGTATACAGAAGACGGCCGGTGTGTCTCTCTGCTTAAAATACTGTTTACCAACCATTGTGTATATGACTGTGCTTATTGTATATCGAGAAGAACAAATGATATAAATAGGGTGGCTTTTACTGTGGACGAAGTCGTTGCCTTAACCATAAATTTTTACAGACGGAACTATATAGAAGGCTTATTTCTCAGTTCAGGCGTTTTTAAGAATGCTGATTACACTATGGAACGTTTAATAAGCGTTGCTAAAAAATTACGTACAGAAGAAAACTTTCATGGATATATCCATTTGAAATGTATTCCCGGCGCATCAGAGACATTGGTCAAGAAAGCCGGACTATACGCTGACAGGCTCTCCGTAAACCTTGAAATACCTACAGAAGAGGGCTTGAAATTATTGGCGCCTGACAAGTCGCATCAGGCTATGATTAAACCCATGAAATCTATCCGAAATGAGATTACTGTATATAACGAAGAGAAAAAGATATTCAAGTCTGTGCCCAAATACGCACCTGCCGGACAATCTACCCAATTGATTGTCGGTGCTGCCGGTGAAACCGATCTCAAGATTATAGAAGTAGCCAATTATTTTTACCGTAAATACCGCATGAAGCGCGTGTATTATTCCGGTTATGTACCGGTGTCGGATGACAGCCGTTTACCGTCCGTGCATACTAAAGTGCCGTTGGTGCGTGAAAACCGTTTGTATCAGGCAGATTGGTTAGTTCGATTCTATGGCTTTAAATTCGACGAAATATTAGACAGCAGGCAACCGTTTCTAGATTTAGAAATGGATCCAAAACTGGCATGGGCTATACGTAACCGGCATGAATTTCCTGTCAATATTAACACGGCAAGTAAAGAAATGATATTACGTGTTCCCGGTATTGGGGTGGCTTCTACCTTAAAAATACTGTCTGCAAGACGTTTTGGTAAATTGAATTTGGAACACCTCAAAAGAATGGGCGTAGCGACCAATCGTGCCCGCTATTTTATAGAATTTGGCAGTCCCAATGCGTATAATAAACTGCTCGATGAATACCATTTCAGAGCCATTGTCTTAAGGGGAATTAAATCAAAAAATAAGGATGTCCTGGGACAACAATTGACGTTGTTCTGACGTCTGATAGCTCTGTCAGCTGATGTTGATAAAGACTTTATTACTAACTAACATTTTACACAATACTTATGAACTTTAAAACGATTTTTCAGTTTCTTATAGACCTTCAAATCAATAACAATCGCGCATGGTTTAATGCTAACAAACAACGTTATGTGGAAGCCAAAGCACTGTTTGATGCTTTTGTTGATCAGCTTATTCAAGGTCTCAAAACGGTTGATGAAAGCATTGACGTGGAAAATGCCAAGGAGTGTGTTTTCAGAATATACAGAGACACCCGGTTTTCCAAAAACAAAGCGCCCTATAAGGAAAATTTTGGGGCGTCTATTGCCCGCGGCGGGCGAAAAAGTCCGTTTGCCGGTTATTATATTCATATAGAACCTGACTCCTCGTTCATAGGCGGTGGTATTTATCATCCGGAAAGTAGTGTTTTAAAGACATTACGTCAACATGTTTTTGATCATACAAAAGCGTTTAAACATATTATTAATGATACAACGTTTAAAGCCTATTTTCCCAAGATATATGGAGATAAACTCAAAATGGCACCTAAAGGATTTTCCAAAGACTTTTCCGCTATTGACCTTTTGAAACATAAGGATTATGCTGTTATCCATAAACTTGACAATGATTTTTTTCTACAGGATGATGTGCTGACACAACTATTGAAGATTTATGAGATTCAGAAACCATTCAATGACTTTTTAAATGAATCTCTTGAAAAAATGCAGTAAGTAGATTTCTTCTTTCGATGAACTGTTTTAGGAGCGTTAATTGTCCTTGTTGTAGGTTTTTAGGGGGGCTTATCTTAATGATTTAACGCTATTCTACACTATACAGAGTAATGTTATTATGGGTTTACTCTGATGAAATGTCTGGAGATGAATAAGACTGTTTTAAGGTGTAAACTAAAAATACCATCATTAACAATGCCCAGTAAATATTACTTGAATATAAAGAATAAGACAAGAAAGTCTGGACGAAGAATTGTATAAAAATAAACACGATCCACATGTCTTTTTGATTAGGTAAGATTTTTCTAACCTCAGTAAGGCCTATGAAATTGATCACTAAAAAGAGTGTTCTTCCAATTATACCTGTAGCCATAAAAGCTTCTAAAAATAGATTATAAGGGTAGAAAGAATCCAGTTCTGCTGTTTGTATAAGAAAGGAATGTCCTAAAAATGGATCTGTTTTAATATTTACCAACGTTTGATTGAGAATTTCTAACCTTTCAAGGGTGGAAGGATCTTGCGTTTGGATACTTTGCGTAATACGTTCCATAATATGAACAGTCTGGGTTTTCCAAGCGAGTATTGCTAAAGCTAAAAACATAATGATAAATAAAATGTTCTTGAAGATTTTAGGAATACCAATGGTAATAAAATAGATTCCCAATACAAACAATAGTGATAAAACAGCTCCTTTTGTGGCAGACATCATAATGATAATAAGACCCAAAAACGAACTACATATCACAAGTATTTTGTATAAGTTCTTTTTGCAAAGATTATATACAAAAATTGACAAAATTATCAATGTTGTGCCTGTTTGTCCAAATCCAATAGG